>JBIKKO010000051.1:0-18653 GCA_044360315.1 Oligoflexales bacterium | reverse complement strand
TAGCCAACCATGCTGGTTTGTGCTCCTTACTTGACTTGTGTCCAACGTAAACCGTGAGAGCAAGAACGGTCATGGCCAAGAAGTATCCGAGTCCCCATACGCCAAGGGGGATGCCCAATACCTCACTGTATTTACTCGACGCCACAGCATCACAATTTATGGCGCTATTGATGTTGCATGACGCTTCCGTGTGGCCATGAATTCGCAACTCCAAATGATGTTTTATGGAGTATGCGGACGACGCAATACCGACGACTGCAAGAATGATAGCAACAAGCCATGGGGTAGAGGGATTTAGTGATTGAGAACTGGTTTTTTGCATGCGCCTAGCCTCCAAAAAAATGATCGCCAGATTTCTCCACAGATTAAACTCAAACTCCTAAAATTGCTATCAAATTAACACTCTCGAAAGACCCCTTACCCAGCAATTGCTGCACCACCTGCGGTTTCAAGGCAATTTTGCATTGACATTAGTAACCGAATTTCCTATCACCCAAGGTCCGTGAGCAACATTGTTGTTCAAAAATGTGGGGGTATAGCTCAGTTGGTAGAGCGCTTGCATGGCATGCAAGAGGTCAGCGGTTCGACTCCGCTTATCTCCACCATCTCCTTAGTAATCTTAAGATCTTAAAGTGAAAACCGATGACCTTCTAAGACACCGGAGTCACGATTGTTAGGCCTCAAACAAGCGATTATTCATCCTGGGATTCAACTCGAGGATGGTTTTTGAGATCGCACTGATTACCAGGAGTTCGCTCAGTTGAAAGGTAGCATTTTTTTCGCCTGTTGCGAAAAGCAATCTTCATAACTGCTATACGGACGACGAGAAAATAACATCTCTTTGGGTCTCTCGTTTTCAGAGCTGTGACAAACAATGTAATACACCGACCTATCCGCAAAAAACTGGTCCTGAATAATCCATCCAGTCCAATCTTTTTCAGCATGTTGAAACGTTTGCTTGGAAATCAATTCATATTTGGTTTCACCGGACGCATCGTAGAGGAATCAAAATAGCTTTCCCGCAGTTGCTTCTAAGCTAGACGAGAATGAGCATCCTTCGATGCTTTCGTCCGATGTATCTGAGGTAGAAGACCATTTGCCAACGACTTTGCTATCAAATTCTTTGAGATCGGTGATGGTCACGTCCTTAGCAACTTTTCCCCGGTCGTCAGGGGACCTCTTTTTTTCAGTCCCACAGGCCGAAAAAAATAAAACTACAAAGGTTTGAATAGCCGCGTTATGGTGGACTACGGAGTTTCACGTGCCGAACGATTTGCTTTGGAGAAGCCGCTGCTTGGTCCCGTCCCAGCAAGCTATGAGATGTTTGAATGGAAGGACGCCAAGGTCCATCCCGACTGCTGTATTGAGTCAAAGACTTCCGTTTATTCGGTACCCCACATACATGTCGGTAGGGAGGTCCGAGTCAAGTTGAACGAGATGGTGGTAATCATTCTCGACGAGTCCGGTCTTGAAACCCTTGCCGTTCACCCGCGCAAGGAAAAGTACAAGCCGTCGATTGTTGACGAACATCTTCCTCCCAACAAGGTCCAAAGGTCTTGATTCCACGTAGCGGCAACGTTTGCGCTGCTACGCGCGCTGCACTGGACTCGCTAACCTGGATCGAAAATCGTAAGAGTGTAAAAGTGCAAACAGTTACGGCTGCCTCAGCAAGCGGAAGCCAACGCGGCCGTCCCGGTCAACCGGCCTCCTGCTGCCCCGGTACGATGCGCGACAGGAATCCTTGCCGGACCAGTCGCCGCAGCGCACCACGAGGTCGGGGTAAGGAGAGCTCCAACGCGAGGACGTCAATTCCCAGACGTTACCTACCATATCGTAGAGACCATTCTTAGCTTTGAGCTTTTTAACAGGTTGAGTGCTATTAACGTTACACCAACCGTAAACAGCGCCTTCGATATCACCAGCCGCTGCAGCCCACTCCTGCTCCGAAGGGAGACGGTACGTATGGACGCCGTCCTTTTTCGTCAACAAAGCAGCAAAAATCTCGGCGTCACACAAGATACCGGATGATCATCGCTGAGTGGGGTGGGTTGACACATTGCGTCATTCCTTGCAGGATAATAGCCCATCAAAGCCTTCCACTGGCCGCGCGTAACTTCAGTCTCTTGCATTGCAAAATCTCGACCTGGAATCTCAATGAACTTCATTCCTAAGATAGAAGTGGATCCACTGTCTTTCACGCCAGACTCTCGCGAGGTAGTCTTGCAAGATACCAGACTAGTGATACCTATTAATATTAACCATACTTGCTCATCATGTTATCCTCCGTTATTCTCGTAACTGTTCCCAAACAGTCATTGGTGGGTTCGGCAGATGAACTCAGTACTTTAGATCGAAGATATCCTGTGGAAAATTTCGGGGGGGGCGGCACTTGTCCGGCTACAAATCTGAAACTTCATTATTTTTTAAAAATACCAAAGAGACATCTTGGCAAACCATGCGACCAGATGTCACTTTATCCACTTATCGGGTAGAGGAAATTCAATCCTTTACATAAACGACAGCGTACCGGGAGTTGGACAATCGTAAATCCATATAACGGCTCAAACAGTGCCCAGAAATATCATCCTAGACATAATCCATGCTCCGCAATCATTAATTGGAGTATTGTCACCCGTCCAAGTCACTCTGGCCTGATAATCGCTACCACCTGACATGGGATTCTAAGGTAGCTCAACCATCGCTGCTCCAATTGACGAGACGTAAAGACGGTTTAATACAGCAACACTTAACCCATCACCATGTGCGAAATCTTGGTTTGAAAGTGGACGTCTACAACCGGCCCCGGCGTTGATATTCTGTATCGACATCGGTCCAAATGAACTGGCCTGCTATAAAGCCTCAAGTCTTGAAAAACAATCGTCATGATCGCTAAAAAGTTGACGAGAAAACAATCTCTCTTCTGGCCTGGCAATCTCGAAAGCAATCGTTGCTCGCTTGAACGATCCCTGCCAAGAAATTAGCCTCAAATGGCCATCTTACCGAGATCGCCTGACGGTTAAAAATTAAAGTAACAAGGGTACAAAATAGTGGTTGATAGCTAAGCAGGGGGGGGGAGTAATCAAACCCTCGTCGCCACGCTCCGAGCGGTGACAATCATGTGAAAACGGGGGGGTACTGTTTCATGAACATGGACTGCACGATCAAAAGTGCAATATCCAGCTTTAGGAGTTATGATTATAATAAGACATTGCCACGTAGTGACTAACAATCAGCGCGAACGCCTTCGCGGCAGCTGCGATGATGGGGGAGGGGATTAGTGCAGGCCGTTGACTTAATCATTTTTGATCTTGATGGCACCCTCGTCGATTCAAAGCATGATATCGCGTCGTGCGTAAATATGACGCTGACGAAGTTTGGAATTAATCCGTTGGCGGTTGAGGTTATTGCTCGTCACGTTGGCACAGGAATTCGACCACTCCTATCTGAGGTAGCACAGCAAAACACCTCCATAGGATTACCAGCACTCCTTGGTGAATTTGAAAGATGCTACGAACAACAGCTGGCTGTTCAAACCCGTCCTTATCCAGGGATATTGGGTGTATTAGAGCATTTCTCTTCAAAAAAGTTAGTCGTCCTCACTAATAAAATGCAGAGGTTTGGCGACAAGCTGATCAAGGAGCTGGACTTGACAAAATTTTTTGAGGCTATCTATGGCAGAGAAGCCTTCCCGAAGCACAAACCGGATCCACTTCCGGTTGTCGAAATATGTCGAAATCACAAAACAGAACCACTGAAGACCGTCATCGTTGGGGACACGGAGATTGATATGATTGCGGGAAAACGTGCGGGGGTTTTCACATGTGCCGCATTGTTTGGCTACGGAGACAGAACTGCCCTGTTGACCACTAAACCGGACTTTGAGATTCATTCGCCGGTCGAATTAGTGAAAATTTTTCATTGAGGACTTTGGAATTGTCATGAATCGAGTTGATCTACTGCATAAGATTTCATCGAAGCCTGAGAAGACCGTTATTGGATTGATGTCTGGGATGAGTATGGATGGTGTAAATTTAGCCTGTATTAAAATTAGCGGGGAGTTCCCCGACTTTACAATTCAGGTTGTTGGTACGCATATAAGACCATACCCTGCTCAGATTCGTAAGGAATTACTCCAAGGAAAGTCGGCAAATGTTGCTGATGTTGCAGAACTAAATTTTCTAATTGCTTATGAGTTTAGTGATTGTGTTTGTGAGTTTTTAGATAAAGCGAAACTCAAGTCGGATCAGATTGATCTTATAGGATCACACGGTCAGACGCTCTATCACTCATCGTCCAACGACCGCGCAAGAACCATTCAAATTGGTGATCCATCTATCATAGCAGAAAAGACCGGAATCATAACGGTTGGAAATTTTCGTATCAGAGACCTAGAGGCCGGCGGCCTTGGGGCTCCATTGGTTTCACTTGCAGATTATATTCTTTATCACAAATCAAATGAGGTCGTTGCAGTCAACAATTTAGGGAGCATTTCCAATGTGACGGTCGTTACCCCAAAACTTGAGGACGTGCTCGCGTTTGACACCGGCCCGGCAAACATGGCTATCGATTTTTTTGCCCAACGCGTCCCAGGAAATATAGCCGGAATAGATACTGACGGCGCAATTTCAGCGAGTGGTAAAGCGGTTGATCCATTGCTTCGAGAGTTATTGGCTTTACCGTTTTTCCAAAAAGCTCCGCCTAAGGCGGCTGGCTATGCTGAATTTGGCCCACCCGTTTTGGTAAGTCTCCTGTCTCGCTATGCACACGTTCCGATTGAAAATTTGGTTCGGACAGGCGTTGAGTTCGCGGCCGTGACAATTCGTGACGCTTACCATTCATTCGTACTTCCCAAGTTTCCAAAGTTGCGAGAGGTGAGGTTTTCCGGCGGCGGCATTCATAACAAGACTCTTATGGGCCGAATAAAGGATCTTTTACCCCAACTAGCAATTCAAACATTTGATCCAGAGTTTGCGGACGCAAAAGAAGCCGTGGCCTTCGGGATTTTGGCCCATGAAACTGCCTGTGGCCGCGCAGGGAATGTCTTAGGTGCCACTGGCGCGAAAAAGCGCGTCATTCTGGGTGAAATCGCTCTTTAAAAGTAAGCTAGCTGTGGTCTAATCATAGTAGAAACTTAAACGTATCCTGCACAATTAAAATTCTTTGCGTTATGGTTTAGTGAATCACAGGAGACTATAAAGCTCCGTCAGTCATCTCGGCATGCGTCGCTAACTACAATTGATTTGCAGTTACCGTGACCAGCCCCCCTTGTCGTTGAACGTGTATGCCACATATCTGGGGAAAATCTTCATACCTCAGATTGCTCAAACGAGATAGTCGACGTTTAGCATCATCAAAACTTCCGGCATGCAGGGTCGTTAAAACACCACCGTGACCAGTTCGCGCCGCATCAAAAAAAACCTGCGTCTCAGCACCGCGAAGCTCACCGATAGCTATGACTGTCGGGGATAATCGCATCATCTCAGAAACCACACGATCCATAGATACTCCTCCCCGTCCACCAGTATCAGGAGCCACCTCTACAAGTCTAAACCATGCGTTTGAAAGTAATGGGATCTCCTCCACGACCTCAGCAAGCCCAACTCGTGTTTTTAAATAATACTCCTTAAGAAGGGCCATCATCAGACTCGTCTTGCCAGATCCCGTCGCTCCAAAAAACACAAGAGACATCCCATGGTTGAGTTGCTTAATCAGATCACTGGGAGAACTATTTTCAAATTTAAATCTATCCAACGTCAAAGCATCGAATCGTTGTCGTCTTAATACGAGCAATGGACGGCCGGGAGACATTGGTGCTGTAATGGCATGCCAGCGCCAAGGTCTTTGTGGAAGCACTCCACCGCCATAGGGTCTAAACGGATCAAGCCGAACTCGCGTTTCCCATGATAACTCAGTCAAAAACTCAGACATCTTTTCTCGACGCCAAGCTATCGTCCGAGTTGATCCATTACCGTCGGCTTGAAGTATCTCAGAGCCGTCACTACACTGAAGGTAGACCTCGTCAATATCATAATCTGATAAAATCTGATCTAGCTCTTCGAGATATATGGATAAGCATTCATGAGATTTTTCCAACGGCGAAGATTGTGGGCCACGTAAGCTCTCCATGAAACGACGAAGCATGACAAAATATTCCTGCCACAAGCATCAAGTAGATGTTTAATTTAACAACTTTGACACGGATCATTGTAAAGGGGTTAGAATTCAGCACTGAGAGGGCATAACGTTGATTAATCAGACTTACTCAAGTATCCGACTACATTTAACTTTGAGAGCTCTCCTGATGTCGCGCAGGATCAACTATAATAGTCTCGGAAGTCACCGTGTAAAGCTCGCTCTAACCGCATCTGGACCATGCGTGATGCGTTCGCTGAGCAAGCGTCAACAAAAAAAGCGCGCACCTCTTCGTCGTCCCAATCTCGTGTATCTAAGGCCCGAGTTCCCTCAAGAAGCCTCTCAACCATGTCTCCCGAAATAATGCCGCGATCTCGACATTTAACCACCGCGTCCAAAACTTGATCAGACACTGCGACACGCTCAAGAGGATTCGTAAGTCTCACCCCTGTAACACTTGGGATAAATATACTCAAAAGATCAACGATAGAGCCTGACGCCTGAGACGCCTCACACCAATCCTCAGCCTTCCGAATCAATTCCAGATCAAATCCGCGAGCCATAAGATGCGCCCGAATGGTTCCGTCTTCCTCGGGAGAGAACCCATGACAGCACATCAAATCAGCCATCGCTTCAACGACGGGTCGAATCGATTCAAAAGCGGTCACTGCTGTCATAGATCCCCCTGACCCCGGAAATTATTGTAATTTAGTTAGCTCTGTTTCTAAGGTACCAATTGAATGATGGAGTTGGCAAGGGTACGTTCGCTTGTTGTCAGGCATGCCCAACATTTCATCATAATCGCCTATGATAGCCTCCAGCAGTTCCTCGGCACAGCTAAACCCCTGTGCGCCATCTTCGATCAATTGCAACGACCCGGCAAATCGAACATCATCATAACAACAATCAGCTAAATAGACATACACGTCCCGTCCCTGCTCCAGTGCTTCATGTGCCGTTATCATTGAACCAGAGCGCTCCGCTGCCGCCATGACAGCAACAATCTCAGACATTCCACTGACAATGCGATTTCTTGCTGGGAAGTCTCTTGGACGAACCCCTTGTTGCCAGAGCCGTTCTGAAACAAGAAGCCCGCCACGTTCCAGGATCGCTGTGAATGTCTTTTGATTGGATCTAGGAAAGAGACTTGACAAGCCACCAGCGAACACAACAACAGCAGGGACAGCAACAGCAGTACTGCCGAGCATACCTTCGTGAACAGCAATATCGCAACCGAGAGCACCACCACTAACCACGCTGATGCCGTGGGTCACTAATGATGCGCCAACGTCGACCGACATTCGCAGAGCTTCATAACTTGCCTTTCGCGAACCAATGACGGCAATATGCCTCTGGTCTAAAAGTGACGTGTTACCAAGTGCCGTAAGCATGAGCGGTGGACGGGCAATGTGACGCAAAAGCTGTGGATACTCAAGCGAGTGTACTGAAACCAACGTCGCCCCTGCCGCTTCACTCTCAGCAAAGTGGTTTGCGGCGGCCTCACTAATGGCGTCGATACTGATAAAGCCACCAGTGACCATTGGCCGTAACCAATATAAAGAGCAGCACGAACGGGAAACCTCATCATTTAGAAAACTAGTCCATTGCTCTGGCGTTACTGCTGACAGACCTCGAAATTCGGTTTTTGACACAATATCATCCGATGCCATACTCGGATAGATCCCCACATTCCCAGGATCTTCAAACCATCGACCGGTCAATTGAGTTGCCACGTGTGTGATCGCCGTTAAAACGTAATTGAGCATAAGAGGCCTCCTTGGAGCGGGTTCTCAAGTAGGCTCTCAAATTGACGCAATAAGTAAATATTAAGCTCTATGGCGAAAGAACGTCGCCCACTCTCACTTCGGCAGACGCATTAAGAATGATGCCTAACGCAGCTTCATCACTAATTTCCAATACTTTAACAACTCCAGACCCAAGTCCATCGCTCAATAGACGCTTATGAGTGATATGCTGCATGTCTTGATGAACATCCTTACGATAGAGCGCATAGCTTGTGCCAACGGACAAACCCTGCTTTTCTAAAAACACAAGGTCGCCCAAACCCCCAACTGTTTTTTGAACTTCATCAAATCCAATGATACTAGAGTCAGCAACATTCACCTGACCAACAGCCATTTGTGCTGGAACATATCGTTTTGTAGCAACGAATGGCACAACGATATCCCCAGCCCAAACGCCGTTGCGCACACCGAAAACCGAGCCTTCCATCAAACCACTACGTTTACTTTTACTCAGCCGAACGTTGCCAGAAAAGTCATAGCGATATCCAACTTCACGTCCAGTCACTCTACTGATAATCCGACCTCTTGGCTTAAGTATTGTATACGTACCAGGCGCCAGTTGATCCGTCGGTTCCACAAATACCTTGCTTGCATCACCTCTTAAACCCTCACCGTTAGCCCCGCTGACCACTGTTCCTAGACTTTGACGTTCGTCAGCATAGTAAAATGCCGGAACCAGAAAAGAATGCGTCTTACTCGCGTAGGTTCGGCCTGCAAAAATGAAACCATCCATTACATCGGCCTCAATACCAATCTCACCAGCACTTACAATTGCGGATGGAGCCCCCTCTTGTAGTGAGTTCGTGGTAATCTCGCTACCTCCAGGCTGAGGCGCAGTCGGAACCACCTCTTGAACCAACTCGACCTCCCGTAAAGGTCCTTTTTCAAGGGGCACCATATCATCCTCCACCACGACCTCGAGATAAGGAGGAGTATCTGGATCTCCAGAGTAGAACGCGAGTTTCATCCCTGGGTAAATGAAGTGAGGATTTTTTACATCAGGATTTAAAGACCAAAGTTTCGGCCAGTAGTTTCCATCATCAATCAGCTGACTACAGACGTCAAACATCGTGTCACCCTCTTCCACCTGATAAAACTCAGGCGCTTCACCGATAGCCATCTGGCGTCTCGTTCCCGGTAGAGGCGAAACACCTCCAAAATCGTTCGTAGTAAGACTATGACCTAACTTCACTGGAGCTAAACTACCATCCCCTACCAGCGGTGCTGGTTCACTCTGCAAATGCTCCGAGACATTATCAGAGTGATACTCCGGAGCGGACTGCGGAGCCGTTATTGGCATATCAACTGGCTTTGTCTGTGCCGCTTGGGGATTCGCCATATTACGCTGGCCAACCATATTAACAGAATGATCTTGTGGACGCTGAAATGCAGACTTCTCAGAGGTTGGGGCACCAGGTAAAAGAGCAGGTGAATGCATAAGCGGTAGAGAAGATGAACGATCCTGTGACGTGGAAGATGTCGACATCGGCAGCCCCGTCATGGGTGGCGTCTGCTGTTTAGGAAGAACTGAATTAGACGGATTTTGACCGCCAGTTGGGACATTCGTCGCCGAAGTTTGGGCGCTCTTTTGTCTTCCTATAGGTGATGATTGCATCGGGACAATCTTACTCTTTGTGTCCTGAACGGGAGCATTTACTGGGTAATCGTCAAACAAGCCCCCGGACGCTGTTGTATTGTTAATTGGCTCCGCTGTCTGAGGCTGATTGAAATCCTCTCCAAGGCTATAATTCCCATCCTGCGCAGGAAGCATTAAGCTGCTACTGAGACCAGCAGTCACCATGCATAATTTAATTCTATGTTTTAACATCACAAGGTACCCTGCAACTTATTGAATTCAGCGGCTGCAATATTTCCGAATTCTTGTCCTTCGAAATCCTTCATGACCCGCCTTAGCTCACCTCTTGCTCTCTCTTTTAGTCCAAGATTTGTATAGACTCTTGATAACTCAATACGAGCCTCTGGAATCTCTTCGCTTTTTGGCCACTGACTTATATAGGCTTCAAGCTCTACTCGAGCTGTCGAAAACTCCTTCAGCCTGGAGTATGCTTTACCAAGCCAAAATTTTATCTGACCATCTCCAGCGGTTTCACCATGATCCCGACTTATGCTCCCAAGCTCAGAAATCACTTTACTGAACCGACTTGCTTGAAAATGGTCACGAACGATCTTAAACTTTTCTGCAAGAATATTTGAATCAACTCGACGTGCAGGTTCTTGCACATGAGACTTTTGCGCTGCCACTGAGAGCTCCTCAATACTTTGATGATCTAGGTGTGGATCACGTAGTGGCTCAGACGTTTTTACAATACTATGATGATTGTGACCTATAGCATCTTCACTACTCTTTGCTCGACGGTTTTGTTTGAGTTCCTCCGGAGGAATCCCTGTCAGCAGACCATGTTCCAGTAATCGTATCCTTTCGCGCTGATATTTCAGTTCATTCTCAATCTCCGACATACGATTCATAATACGAGCCTGCTGCAAATAAACTTCATCATCCTTACCAACAGGAGGCTTAAACTGGCCAGACCCTTTCGGATCAACCTTTACATCTTCAAGCTTACGATCAATAGTTTGCGGGACCGTCTCATCAAGCTTAGAGGTCTCCCCAAACCAACTAGAGCAACCCTGCGCGAAGATGACGCTAAAGAGAGAGCAAACTACTACAGTCATAATGTTCATATGAGGACCCCCGATTTAAATTGCGTCCGCATGATTAAGACGCTGCATATAAACTTCTATGTCACGAACCTGTTTCTCAGATAGATTTAAAAATTGAACCCCCACTTTGAAGTGCGTTAACACACGAGCCCCTCCATCGACAGAAGTCATCTTAGACTGCACTCTTCTATTCCATCTAACGGACACATCTAATGACGTTGGAGCCATGAGTGGTAGACATAACTCAGCAGGTTCCATAGCTCGAGCAACCTCAATATCACGTAAAATGCTCGGGAATCTGAAGCTCAAACCTGCTCCCCCAACACTCATATCTACGATAGGAACCATTGAGGCAAACTCAATTGCCGACTCAAACATCGGCTGGCCAAGGGGATCGTTAAAATCAGTCTTCCACCTCTGAAA
Organism: Oligoflexales bacterium; assembly: GCA_044360315.1. Taxonomy (GTDB): domain Bacteria; phylum Bdellovibrionota_B; class Oligoflexia; order Oligoflexales; family RGVZ01; genus CAMDKS01. Next base: position 7,611 of record JBIKKO010000051.1, on the reverse strand, counting down.
CGACAAGTAAGATTGCAAATTTTCACGAACCTGCAGTCGAGTATTTTTACGACGCTCTATGCTTTCGATAAATGTAGGCATAGAGAACAGACAAAACTGCCTGTTAACCAGCTGTAGCGTGCAAAAAAACTGAACTTTTTCAGACTTTAAAATAAACTCGACTTGAAACAAATCACGACCATATTGACCTAAGTGCTGTATCCCGCGATCACTGATATTGCCAGCCTTAACACCAGCAAACGGCTCATGAGGAGACTTCGGTAAAGCTCTCGCCCTCACCGCAACGCCAGGAGCAATAGTCGAACGAATGATTAATGGAAGACCAGATTGACAGACAAGATCAAGAACCCGAGCCACCTTCTCAGGAGACGATACCTTTATTCTTTGTGCTGATGGGGTGGTCACGTCCTGAAACCTCTACTGCGATGATGATCATGGTCCACGTTGTCAAAGCCAGTATATACGCACTTTCCTGCAGGTTGTTTTGTGTCAGACCGCTCAATACCGCGACTATAAACACTATAGTCAAACTCTTGCCTGCTCGCTGCAAACCCCGGGCTGCTCTTAGCCAAGAGGTCAACCACACACCCAAGCCAAGAAGACCAAGCAACCCAAAGTCAGCTGCACACTGAAGGAATGCATTATGTGCTAACATTAGTTTATCACTAGCACCTTTTGCTAAATAATGGGCGGAAATTGCCGATCTTGGCTCTCCAAGTCCCAATCCAAACCATAGGTGCTCTGCAAATATTTGCCAATGAACCGACCAATGGATCATCCTCATATCGCCACCAGATCCAGCAGCCATAACTTCCAGGAAACGATTAAAAACACCGAACACACCAGCAGCCAACGCCAATCCGCTAAAGCCTATCGTCAAAGACTTCCACCTTGTCCGCCATACCGACAGAGGAATCATGAGAAATCCACCAATAAGCGCCGCAGCCTGGGGACCTCTTGAACCCGAAATCAAGAGAACAAAAGATGCACACAGCGCTGAAGTCAACCAGGCAATTTTTTCCTTGCCGCGAGGACTTATGCCAGCAAAATGAATAGCCGCCACGAAGGCAAGAACCTGACTGTAACCTAATGACAACGGATGACCCATAAACCCACCGAACCGGTACACCCCATATGCATATCGATTTGCGCCCAAAACAGCGTCAAATCCGTGAGCCCAATCAATCCCTGTGTAACGCTGCGCCAGACAATAGATTGCATTAACTACAGCAAAAAAGGCGTAAGCAAAGGAAAAAATCCGCCAATTACTGCGATCCTGCGCTACCCGCCACCAAAATGTCAAATAGACAAACCAAAGTATTCCATATTTAACAAAAAAATGGCCAAGGCCCTTGACCAGAATGCGCAGATTTTCATTCGTCGACAACAAAGCTGACCCAATGGAAGCAACAACGAGACAAAACATAAACCAAAGCGCACCGCGCGATATGGGTGCTAAGGCGAGCCTGAAGTCTCTGTACAACGCTAGATCTGTGTGGCTTCGAAAAGCAAACTTTGACCATACGGCCAGGCCTATCATAAAAAGTCCAAGCACATAGCCAGAAAACACTGGCATAAATAGAGCAGGAGCCATTAAGATAACGATTATGAGCGTTAAAAGTTTCATTGCCATCGCTGAAGCCTTATTAGAAAAGAAGAGACGTCTTTTCCACGTCATTGTTCATAGTTTATTTGTTTTAGCAACCCAAAATATTGATAGCGCGTTTGCTATACAGCCCGACGACACAGAGTTAACCGAAGCACCTCCAGTGGCGTTTAAATCTTCTTATGTAGGTCTTCTCATAAATCAAAATCATCCCTATAGCTTTGGACTTCAGGAATATTCAGCCGGTGGACCTTCATGGGGCGTTGAATATCGGTTTTTCTTTAAAGACACATGGTCACTTGCCATAAGTGGTTCGTTCAAACAACTTGAAGCTTCTGACAGATCAAGTGCTCCTATTTTTTCTCTTTCCCAGGAGACAGTGAGATTGGTTCGACTTTATCATCCATGGTACCTAGGTATTGGAGCTAGGCTTCAGTATTTCGTACCAGTTAAAGAAATCGTGCTACCGTACGAGCGAGATAATGCTCGGGCAATTGATAATGGAGCCGCCGTTGTCACCGCACTAATTTGGCAGAGTTCGGATGATACGGCACTAGTGGTAAGCGCCAACCGCTGGACATCACTCAATACCAGCAAGCGGCAAGGGATCGAGTTTTCCGTATCAGGACTAGTCGCCTTGTGGTGAACTTATACTGATTTGGAATTAATCAATGCCACAGCACTTTGAGGACCAACTCGGGTTCGATCCAAAATATGGTCTCCAAAATAAATTACTTATACGTACCGACCGAAACTCTACTCTCATTTAAAAAATCTTGCCGAAGAGCTAAAGCGTGCACGTGAATCGGCAGTGTTTGTGTAAAGTAGTTGGACAGTTGTTGTCAAAGATCCAGTCGATTGCTCCGGCAGCAATCTTATTCTGTGAATAACTCCGGAATGTTGCATGAGGCCTGGCTATGGCATCAAAATTGCTGGCAGACCTCTGGAGCCACAACAACATCTTTCAGGTAGGAGTTTTTCATGAAACAAGTCATCGCGATCGTCTGTGCTACTACAGCATTGATTGGCTGCGCTCGGTCAAACACCGAGACCAACCGCCAAGGAGCCGGCTTAACCTCCGTATCTGTAAATCTACCCGATAAAGCAAATCTCCCCGAAAGTTTGAAGGGTGCTGACTTGATCTACTGTCTGACTATTATAAAACACGGCCCCTTTGGTGGCATGGGTCTTAGTGAATATTCCTGTGCCTCGCGATTTATTCCTGGTGGCGTCGCTACCTTAGCACCAACCTCTGATCTTGAAGCACCAGATAATGTCATTCAAAAAGGTGGCGCTTACACGTCAAATCTAAAGATCGACGCCCAACTTAGTAGCAATGAGCATTACGAAATTACTTTGACAGTCGGACAGAAGAAGTGTTTTGCTTCAGTGCCGGTGATGAACTTGGCGTCACCTTCCTCTGACGCCTGCCACACTTTTACGGTTGATTACGATAAGCCTTACTACTCTGGATTTACGACCATTTCGCCGAGTGACATGCAAGGTAAGTCTGCTGTAACGGCGCAGGTGAAGTTGCGACGAGGTGCTAAGAATCCTTTGGGAGACATCGAACAGATCACAACACCTGGAAGAAATGTCGACCTTGATGTCAAGACTGAATTCGACGAATCAGGTAACGATCCTGAGGCAGAAGAGCTGCTCAATAGTCCTGTTCCTGCATGATGGGTCAACTGAAGGTTTGACTAACTGGATTGATTGCAACATGTATCCATGCATCGAAGACCCAAGATAGATCAAAGCTAAAAGCAAATGGCCGCCGCAAGGCGGCCTCGGGAGTTTGGTCCTACTTTCCCACATTAAAAATCAAGATGTATGAAATCCCCCACTTTAGTGGACAATCCGAATTCAGGAACAATTGCTGGAGTGATTGGCACTTAAGTCACGTCATTCTGAGCGAAGCGAAGAATCTTTTTGAATACTACGGGATGTTTCGCTTAGCTCAACATGACGTCTTTTTTGATATAGGCACTCGGTGAATATAAGATTTTGATGATTCGATCATGTTTTAGGTTTAGGGTTTTACGAAAAGACTCTAACTGATGTTAATGCGGGCTATGACACTTGATCACTAGCAAGTACGGGATTTATGAAACGTCTTCTCTACACCCTATCAATTTTAAGCCTTTTGTTGGCAGGTATACTCTTTTACGAGCATTTTACCTGGCCAAATCCCTCAGTCGCCTTGATGTCCGGCAACTATCTCACAGAGTATTTTGTAATTGTGACAAACTCTCTAACAGTTCTCAATATTCAAGCAACGCCGAAGCATGACACCGAAATTTCATCTGTAAATATTATCTCTGCATTTTTGTTGCTCATAGTCAGCGTTGTTTTGTATTTGACCGCCAGAAAAAAGCAATAAGGATCGCCTTATAAACCTAGTCGAGTGTGGCCATTGAGTCCCGTCAACCTGAGTGCTGTGAAGAATCTTTTTGAATAAATTGATACGTTTAGCTACATTCAACGAAGCATCATGGAGATTTGTACTTGTATCAAAGAAGTAGTGCCTACTTGAGAGCCGTTAGATAAAAAAACCTCGTTGGAGATCATAGTGAAATTTTCTTTTTTACTATTGACAATTGCTGCAACCGGCTGCGTAACTATTATCGCCAGACCCCACGATCCTTTTGTAAAGAGCCTTTTTAACGCTGAGTTTAAGTGCCCAAAGGAAGAAATTTCCGTTGAAAATACTTCCGGTGGAGACTTTGTCTATCTTGTCAAAGGGTGCAATCTAGAAGAGAAATATATATGTTTCGAAGCAGGAAAACCCCCGGAACCTGTATTAGTTATTTCGGGTGCTGCTGATTGTGAAAGATTGCGAAAATAGGTTCATCTATTCGCTGAAAAGTCTGGCCATCCATTCAATGAGGTATAAGCTGGAAGGGTCCTGTTATCTCAACTTCGAAAACGAATATCTTGCTAACGCTTTTTCGCCGTTTTTTTTAAGCTGACCCGATTGCACGCCAACCAGTAGGTCGCGGCTGGCAGTTGCTGATGATATCGACTTAAAAATTATCAGATAATCTTTTCGGGAAAATGATTTGCTGCCTAATCTATTAGAGGCAATTTCGAGGCGATCTTTAGTCGTTAGAGGTTTAGTTCGAATTTGCTCCATTAACTGTACTAGGCTATCGCGAATCGTCGTAAGCGCAAACTCAATAAATATTGTTGCGTCGCCATCTTTATCCGATGCCGAGAGGGCTTGGTAATATGCCGCCTGCCTTTCTTTAATGACTGATTCGACTGGGATATAAGAAAAAATTGGGCTTTCAGATAACAAAATGACGTGCTGCCAAAGTCGACCAATTCGCCCATTTCCATCGGAAAATGGGTGAATGAACTCTAATTCATAGTGAAAAATACAGGCTTTAACCAAAGTGGGCGTTTCGCGGTCACGTTTTAAAAAATCAAATAGTTCACTCATCAAGTGAGGTACTAATTTTGGTTTTGGAGCAACATGACCGACTTTCGATCCTTTGATGATACCAACGTTTATCGAGCGATACTTGCCTGCATCGGGCACCAATCCTGACATCATGACACCGTGGGCCTTAAGAAGGTCCGCTTCTTTAAGGGAATTCCACTTATGCGCTTGTTCATACGCCTTGATTGCATTGCGAACCTCAAGAATCTCTCGAGGATTGCCGAGTACCTTACGTCCTTCTAATATGGCGGTCACCTGATCGAGGTCAAGAGTGTTCCCCTCTATGGCTAGACTTCCATGGATTGTTCTGATCTGATTTTGGCGGCGCAGTTGTGGTTGCGGGGATGGCGAGCTAATTCCCTCGAATTGACCGACGATCCTTGCAATGTCAGTACATAGCAAGAGAGCTTTGTTGGTTATTTTGAAAGGTGGACGCATATGATGATAGTATCACATGATACTATCATCGGCACCTATTTTTTGGAATTGTTTAATAAAATATTTCAAAATGGCCAAACTCCCGTCAATTGGAGCGAGGGGAACGTTCCTGTTGATTGGCAGGCATTACCTACAGTAAACGCAATTCTCGACTAGGCCAGGTAAGAGGTAGATTATAGGATTCTCACTGCTTATTAAATGAAGTCAATTCATCAAGAAATTTTTGGTGCCCCTCTATCTCGACAATCTGCCAGGCACGCTGGTATTCACCCCTAATTACTGAGTTGTATAAATTCTCCGTCTCAATTATTAGCTTTTTTCCAATATCAGCCATCTTTAAGTAAGTCGCTTTCTGTAACGCCATCAAATGAAGGTGAACAAGCACATTCTCGGGTTCTTTTTGATACTTGCGAGCAAGAGCCGACATACTAAATAAAACCGAACCCTCGATATTCTCGACTAAGAAATGCAAAACCTCGTGGTGCGTCATACTGACAAATGCCAAATCAGATAATGTAGTGCCAGCATTGGTGCCATTTTTTAAGTAGGGATTCATATTGATAATTAATGGACGACCCATTGGAATCAATCGAGCAAGGGACGCCCAAATGATGTATTCCTTTCTCTCAAAACTTCGCTTTGACAGATTAGTTGAGAGATCGAGCAGACCTTGATTAACAGCGTTATCCCAAGATTCCTGGAATCCACCTAACCTTGCGTCTAGCTCATCAATCACACCTTGCGGTATTTCGTAGCCACCGAACCTGCTTAACTGAAGATCTAGAATATCCCCTTTTTTGAGAAAGAACGCTGTCGATTGTGATTTTTTCTCCGTGTCCGCGAGGGACATGCTCGGGCCGCCTCTGCTTTTACAACTACAAACTGAAAAAATTAAGCTGATCAATAAAAGTGAAAATGATCGCATAATAACTCCATTGCTAGAATTCCTGAAGAGAACCATTTGTATAAGACACGGCCAAAAACTCTGAGTCTGATTTCAATTGAAGTGCCATTACCTCGCGAGACACTTCTACTTAAAACAGATTACCGACGAGACTTCGAACAGATCCCATACGCTCGTTAATCTTCGCTTAAATCTCTTGGGATGACAACATCGAATGGCCAACATTATTCCAATTCCGAGACATTTCTCATCGCGTTATTGCTTTTGCTCGATTTCTTTTGCGAGTTCTAACAATCTCCTTTGGAATGAAGCATCAACTGTGGTTTGAGCAGGAATTTCTCATTGCCGCTGAGCCAAAACAACCTTGCGTATTGGTTGATGCAATGAGCCTCAACTAACGTGAATTATTGAACGGCGATCAAAAAGTCCGAATTTTATGGCCAAAGTCGAGTGGCCGCCGCAAGGCGGCCTTTTTTGACGAGAAAACAACCAAGGCAGTCACCAAACATTCATGATGGCGAGGGTTGGCGTCAGTTCAAAAACTATTTTGATGGACAAATGGGTAGCCTGGTCCTAGCCACCCAGCCATAGCGCTGAGACGCCCAGACCCTGGATAAACCATAATTATCCTTATAATCTGTTGTCTCAAGGATACGGGTAAAATTAGCTCCAGCACTTAAGATATATGCAAATCTATGAGTCATTATGCGATCAAGTTGAGCAGGACTCTCGTCACCTCGGGTCACAAGAAAAATTCCATTTTCTGGACTTGCAGTTTGACACCGTTCTGCACTTTGACAAAGCCCCGAGCCAGTGTCTTTAAAACCCAGACTCAGCAAAAAATCCTTAAAACGACGAGATTCTTGCTCAAATGGTAAATAGCCCGCTACGATTACGCGCTCTATACAGGCCTTGAATACACGAATCGCGTCACGAATCTTATCCTCTAATAATGAGTACCAGATACCAGACTCATCTCTTTGAGATGGCATCAAAACATTGACAACTAAGATGACACCTTCTTCATCTTGCACAGGATGAATGCTTATATGCCCATCCACACCAAACTGACTATGATTTTTGACATCGACCGGCGGATCCATGATCTTCAGTGGTCTAGCTGCTGCAATGGCTAAAAGTCTCTCCTCTCCCGATTCCGCCATAGTCTCAATGATTGTGTCGCGCCAATCATAGCGACTGAGAGCTCCAGACTTCAAA
>JBIKKO010000188.1:0-6205 GCA_044360315.1 Oligoflexales bacterium | reverse complement strand
GGCGACACAGGGATCGTCTGGCGATCACAACTAAAGAGTCACGGTGGCAGCCCACTCATCTACGCGGAGTTTGGACATGGCAGCAATACAACTCTAGTCCTTGGCGGTGTTCATCCTGACGAATTGACACCCGTTCCAATCACCTTCAAATTCGCAAATCATCTTCAATCTAATCCTGGACTCGTGCCTCAGGATGGTAAAGTCGTGGTCGCTCCTCTCGTTAATCCTGATGGTTTTTTCCGACGTGGGGCAAGCCGCACTAACGGTCGCGGTATTGATTTAAATCGAAATTTTTTCACCCAAGATTGGTACGGTATCGCCAAAACTTGGTGGGCTGAAAAGCGGGACAAAAACCCTCGACACTTCCCAGGACACATACCAAACAGTGAGATCGAAACGTTATTCCAAATTTGGCTGATCGACACATACAAACCAGATAAGATAATCTCCGTTCACGCTCCCCTTGGTTTCTACGACTATGATGGCCCTGGTGATCAAAAGCCTCGAGCTCTCACTGACTCGGAGGAAAAAGCGCGGATGCTTGTGCGAAGTATGAGTGCTAACAGCAAAAACTATAAGATTGTGGACTTCACCTTTTATCCAGGAAGCCTTGGCAACTACGCCGGAAACGAACGCGGAATACCCACAGTTACTTTAGAGCTAGAGACAACTAACCCCGATAAAGTGGGAGAGTACTGGACACAGTTTTCTCCAGGTTTGGAGCAGGCTGTAAAGTACCCCTTCGTAAATCCATCTGCCCCGAGAACCAAGGGAGCAAGCCTCTTTCTTGAGTCCTATGGGCGTAAGACCGCCAGATTCAAACCATCAGGTAAAGACGGCGATCGACCAAGCCTTTAAAATGAGATCCAAAAATCCCAAGGATGACTCCCCTTGGGAAGTTTCGAGACTTCAAAATAGATGCCTACTCGTTGCTTACTAAGCTGTTGTTGCTTTAAAGCCCAATTCATATTTTGTTTAGCGGCTGCAACATCGTCGACGTACCAGGGAAAAAAACCCTTTTCTACTAAATGGCGGGCGATGGAAATCTGCATTTTTAAAGTTTTTTCCGAAGTTTTTAGACTGATATCATACAAGCAGAGTTCCCGGCAGTAGCTTTTACCTTTGCCGATAAAATCACCAGAAATCGAATCCGACATGAGAACTGGCATGTTTATATTTAAATCCCCTTTTCGAACACCATCTCCGAGCTCAAAGCTGTAGAGCACCCCGCTTTTCGGATGAAGACGCTTTTGAGCGTCCACTGGCAACGTCATGACCATCGGAATATTGGCTGCACTCTCAAAAAATGCCACATCCGTGCGCAAATCCAAGGTGAGCCTAAAAAACAATATCTTCAAATAAAATCCAAGGGATGCCAAGGCTGCAAGAGGCTCAACCCTGTGATCCATCATTTTACTTTCGATATCGCGAGACGAAAAATTCAGAGAAAAAAAGTTTCTAACATCGGCGCGAATGTACAAATCACTATCTCTAGCCACCACTTGGTTCGATCCAGATCTGAGGGCCACCTCGCTAAATAACATCTGGTTTTCTGGTTTAAATTTATAGCGATAAAACCTCGAGCTAACACTGTTTGCAGGCTCATCGTAGACAACTCGCATCACGTTTTTATTCAATGTCCTTGTGACCGTATCGTTACAGGAAGCAAGCCATGCCGTGCCGTTTACGGTGCGGACGATATCTCCATTGGTTGGAATACAACCGTCTAGGGTAAAGTGCCTCCTCACCGCGGCTCCAAGCATATCCTTTTCAACGATAATCTTATCCGTGATTACCAGTGGCTCGGACTGCCAGACCTGATCTTTAAACCACAAAATCTTACCTTGATCGCCCAAAGGAACAACGGTTGGACGCTGCATCCTTAGATCTGGGTGTTCTAAGGTCCCGACATTAAACACCACGACCAAACTATTACGAGGCTTACCCACGACGCCAAGGACTTCGCCACCTGAAATATATTCGGGATTTGCACTCAGGGGCGCAGAATAAAATAGACCGACCGTAAAAATTTGGATAATAAACGCCATTGATCGGAGACCTTGGGCGTGACTGATACACCACTGAAAATAGGCAAAAAACTGACCCTGCGTGACTTTTCTTTTCACGTACCTGAGGACCAGGTGGCTCAAAAGCCGCTGCATGAACGCGACAGCTCGCGCCTTCTCGTGTGGGATGGAAGCAGCATTCGACACTCTCAGACTGTCCGCCTTTCTGAGGAAATTCCAAAGGGATCTCTTATTATTGTCAATGACTCCCGGGTCATTGCAAGCCGCCTCCTTGGTAGCTTACCATCAGGCGGTGCCGTCGAACTACTGTTACTAGAGCCAACCCATCATCCCAAAGACCAAAGCGAGGCTTGGCTTTGCCTCGGTAAGCCCATAAGAAAGCTTTCAGAAGGTACCACGCTTCATTTTGCCGACGGTTTAAGCGCTAAGGTGCTCAGGCCATCAACGTCGACTGGCTCTGGCCCAGCACCTTTTTTAGTTGAGTTAAACCTCAAAGGCCCAAACCTCCTGGCTTGGCTTGAAGATTACGGCCAGATTCCTCTCCCGCCCTATATTTCCCGAAAAGATTCCAACGAGGACACACGCAGCCAGGATAAGGAGCGTTATCAAACAGTCTATGCCAACGATGCAGGGTCGGTTGCAGCTCCCACGGCGGGGCTTCATTTCTCAAAGAGAATCATTGATAGCCTGAAGGCTAATGATTGTCGCTTTGCGCACGTTACACTGCATGTAGGAGCAGGAACGTTTCTTCCCGTAAAGACTGAAGACCCTTCAGAGCATGTTATGCACTCGGAACGATTTCTCGTGCCAAAGACAACCCTTAATGAAATTGAACTTGCTCAAAAAGAAGGCCGTAAAGTCATTGTAGTTGGGACAACAGCTCTCCGAACCCTCGAAGGTTTGCGAATGATTGCAAATGAAACACGCTCTAGCTATGAACAACTGACTGATACGTGGCTTCGAACCGATATCTTCATCAAGCCACAAACAAGCGTTGACCGTTTTAAGCCTTGGTGCGCAAACGCGCTGATGACAAACTTTCACCAACCAGAAAGCACATTATTTATGCTTATCTGCGCCTTGGTAGGCTACGAAGAGGCTCGCAAAATTTACGAGGACGCAATTTCGTCTGGTTACAGATTTTTTAGCTACGGGGATAGCAGTCTCTTGTGGCTTTGATGCCTTATCTGGCCTAATGACAGGTTTTTTGCTTTGGCTGACCCTCAACGCCTGTAAAGCTTAAGACACCCATGGCTCAACCAATATTAGTTCATCGTCCCCGATTCCCCTTCTGCATCGTCTTCAAACAATACACCGATCAACGCGCGAGTCGTGTGAAGTCTGCAATGAACAACCGACCGTACTGGCAATGTGATAACATTACTGAGACGAATCATGACTCGACTGTAACGGACTAGACCACCTTCTTACGCTCAAGGATTTGAACAAGAAGCTGCAAATCTTCAATCTGCTGATTAAGAGACTTGATTTCGTGATCTCTGCTTTTCAACCGCGTCGTCAGCGCTTCCATCTCTGAAGTATAGCGAGCCTCGACCGATTGAACAGTGTCTTTTGCCTGTTCGAGGGCTCTGTCACAAAATTCAATTAAGGCCTTCGCCTCTACACTCGCAAGACCTGCCTCAACGAGTGGACGAACCATCGACTCAGGAATGTGCTGACTTGAAACGCGCACAGGTGGAGTTCTATGGTTTGAAAAACTTGTGTGAACTGAAGCTCCCGCCGTATGTCCAGAGGAATGCTCGTGTGATCGGTGGGGATATGGCTCAGGACGCTCACCATAGTCGAGACGTCTGGTTCGATCTGGATTTGGATGACTTTTAACGATCTGACCGTGACTGCTTCGCATTGGCTGGACATTCGGGGCGCGGCGCTCTTGCTCGTAGCCTTCAACCTCGATTGGTATAAAGTATTTGCCGTCACGCAGCTCGGCGCGAATTCTCCCGGTTTTGATACGACGACGAATCGTCATATCCGAAATTCCAGTTGCTCGCGCGTAATCTACAATCGATAACCACTGTTCTGCCATAAACAGATTCCTCTCTCATCTTATCACTGACTGGCGGCACTATACCATTAGGATAGCAATACTAAAGACGGCCGCGAAAGCCCGCCAAGTCCTTGGCATGGCCAGTGTCAACTGCTTAACGTGGGTAAAAGCTGCCTTGCTATGCCAGGTCTAAAAAATCTCTCCACCACCAAGCTGATCAGGCATTTTAGGCAGGGCTGCAAGGGCCCGAGACTGCTGCCAAACATATTTATAATGATTAAAATTTTTAAACACAGACTTGACGTAACGACGGGTTTCGCGAAAGGGAATCGTCTCGACAAATTCGTCAACATCAAGATTTCCATAATGTTTAAACCATCGATCTACGGAGACCGGTCCACCATTATAGGCTGCCACAGCGAGAATTTGATTGCCTTTGTAGTAATCGATCAATGTCTTTAAATAAAACGCACCATAGCCAATATTAACCTCTGGACGATGGAGATCTGACAATTGGAAACGACCATCATTCATAAGTCTTGCGATCCGAATCGCCGTAAAAGGCATGATTTGCATGAGACCGCGCGCTCCGACGACACTGCGAGCATCGGTATCATAAACACTTTCAGCGCGCATGATACCAAGGAGCAAAAAAGGATCGATGCCAGCTGATGCCGACATCAATTCAACGACGTCTCGGTAAGCGAACGGAAACAGCAACTTCCATTCGGCTGAAAATTTTTCCATATGATCCTCGATCTCTAGTACTGAGGTCGGAATATTTTTCAACTGCGACTCACTAAATGCAGGTAGCTTCATCCCATAACTAAAGTCTTTTAGATCCATCGCCAATTTAAATGAATCAAACCAAGTTGACTGATTGTCACGAACAACACCCGTGGGCTGAAGCCTAAAAAGCCGCCTTGCAATGCTGTACTGTCCCCATCTTTTAAGGGCCGCGATAACTCTCAAATCAAAGTCCGCGACAGATGCCCTCTTTAAGTCAATCTGAAGAGGCTCTTCCAAGGCAACAAATCCATTAGCTTGGGCGCCCAAATGCTCGCCAATAGACTTAATCACGAATCCATCGGACCGCTGACTTTGCAATAAAATAGGCTTTCTCGCCTGCACCATGAGTGAGTAGAAGTTATCGCCGTAGCTCTCTAGAATCTTTCGATACAACGCTTCAGCTTCAGCAAGGCTACCTAATTTTTCAAGAATCCTAGCTCTCCAGTAATCGAGACCGCCATCAATTCCACGATCTCTTAGCGGCACATACCCAGGCCTGTCCAAGAGCGCCAGAGCCCCTCGATAATCACCAGCAAGGTAAGTATTCCAAAAATGATGCCACTTTGTGATTGGATCTGCCGCAGGCGACTGTGCAAGACTTTCGTACATTCGCGCAGCGACACTATGAACACGCAACCGCGCCAAGCTTTCTGCTAGATTTTCCGTGGCCGGACGCCAATCGATCTGCCCCGAAAACTTTTGCAGGTAGTAACTCCAGGTGCGTGCGGCTGCCTCGTGGTCTCCCTGTCTGGCTTGAATTTGCCCGAGTTCATTTAAAGTATTCAACAAATGAAGTCTACCCACACTTGATTGACTATCTTTATATAACTCAAAATCTTCCTCAACAAGACGACGAGCCTCCTGCCAAAACCTAATTTGAACCAGGTAATCAATTCGCTCTCGGTGATCAAATATCTTGGTCTGACCGCCAGTGGTACGAACGGGACCTTCGGTCAATTCGATTAAAAACAATTTAAGACCATCATCTAAATTTGAATTGCCCGCAAGCCGACTGATCAATGAAAGGCTATAGACGTAGGGACTTGCTCGATCAGCTGACAGTGTCTGTAGCTTGTGAAACGCCCACACCGAGGCTTCGGAATGTGGGTATACTGCTGCCAAAGACTCAACAACTGGTATCAAACTAGACTTAACTCGAATACGCCGACTCTCAACATACCGAGCAACCTTTTCGGCTAAGACATCACTTCTTTGGGCAGGTCTCACGCGACTTTCCATTTCGGCCCAAGTCTTTGCGACAATGTCGTCACTTCTTAACGCCATAGCAATCTCTACTAAGAGATTAAACTGCTCAGGACGCCAGTACTGAGTGTTTTGAGTCTTTCGTAAAATTTCTCTCAACTTACCAAGGACAAATTTC
>JBIKKO010000050.1:0-18785 GCA_044360315.1 Oligoflexales bacterium | reverse complement strand
TAAATCACCAATCCATATTGTAAGCGCGTGGGCCGTGGGATTGCGACTTGTTCTTGCGTGGGCTTATGAATACGACCATTCCCAAATTCCGCCCTTCCCCCATTCCGCGGTCAAATGATGTGACTAAATTCCACCACGGTGAGCTTACTGATGGAATTATCGCTTGCGCCATCTCAGTCCACAGCAACTCGTCTACAATTTGGACTCATTATCAATTTTTCAGCGGCTAAAATTCGTATCAGACGGGTGATTCGCAGCACCGAATCAAACGCTGAAGAAGGGAAGAGCGGAAATAGGGAAAAGGAGTTAATAAATTAAAATTCACTGATGTAAGATGAACTGGAAAGTCATAACCTCTCAAAATCATGTTAATTTAGATGCGGTAGACCTGAGCTATAACTTAATACAGACAATGATCCTACTGGCAATCAACGCTACTAAAGCGGACAGCTTGGGTGCGACAAGTCTTGTTGATTTCTTCTGGCGTGAGGGCGCGATTGTAAATCAACACAGGGCCGATGGAGCCTTTGAAATATCCGTTAAATCCATTTCCGAGGTAGACTGCCGAAGCGAGGGATTGGTTAGCCATGCTGCCACTCCAGCTGTCGATAAGGGCCCCATTCTTATAGGCTTTCCATGTTGAGCCATCGTAAAGCAGAATAATGTGATACCAGATCAAAGGGTCTAGGGTGGTCGTGAACCGATAGTTTTGATCAACATAGAAGCGAAGTTGGTTACTAGAGGTTAATTGTAAGAGTGCTAGGGGAAGGCCATAGCTTAATCCTCCCGCCCATTGAAAGGCGCCCGTAGACGAGTTGCCGGAGCGCGCATTCAACCATAGACTGATCGTGAGTGCGTTGAGCGATGAGGCACTAAGATCGGCTTTCACAAAGTCGTCAACGCCATCAAACGAAATCCGGTACGGACCAGTGATGCCAGTTGTACTGGTGCCGCCATCACCACTCCAGCCGGATTGCTCTCCGCACCCAGTAAAATTAGTCAATGCGCCGGTTAAATTTGATGATGATAAGTCAAACCATCCTGTGGAGGTGCTTGTGCACCCATTGGGATAGGATCGTAGTCCTTCCTGTGCATTCGCTGGATCAAGGTGCAGGATCAGGCCAGAACGAGGGATGTCATTGATTGGGGTCGTTCGGTAGCGGTCCGCAGTGTAATCAAAGTTGTCTTTTTGGTCAGAGGTTGTTCCGATGGTAGATTCTTCAGAACCGCCATAGATAAAGAGCTCTGATAACTGACCCAGCCAGGATTTTTGCCCTGTCGTTGTTGCCCCTGCGGTGAGATTGTTTGGAGGGGAACCTACGACCGCAGGAAGGTTGGTGACTGTGCATCGATTTCGTCCATTTACGAAGACTGATGCAGACGAGCCATCAAAAACACCCGTTAAAAAGTTCCAGGTCTCCTGCGTCAACGCTGACGTCAGGGAACATAGTCCCCCATATTGAGCGCGCCCAGCGTTGTAATGGTTTTGAACCTGCGCAGCACTCAGTTCAAATCCATAGACCGAAACATCATCGATTGAGCCGTTAAAAAACCCGTTGTAACCGTCAAGCCGTTGTCCAATCGAAATTGACGTTGTTGGTCCGGTGTTTACATTTATGGCGAAGGTCCCATTCCGCCGCATTGTGCCATTTAAATAATATTTCCAACGATTAGCCCCATCGAGAGTAAAGACAACGTGGCTCCAGACGTTTGCTGGTGGCGAATCTGCTTCAACGACGGTTAGGTTATTGGCTTGGTTGATTCCGTCTGTGAATAAGAATGGTTTGCCGTCCTGGACATAATATTTTTGCCCTGTGGTCGTGTTAATGCCCACAATGACGCCATTGCCGCTGGCGTAGCGGACCCAAGCCTCAAAACTTCTGGCTTGGCCACCTGACGGTATTCCGTTGGGCCCTGCAATAACATATTGGCTACTGGAGCTGGCAAACGTCATGGCGTTATCGTTGTCACCAAGGATGGCTCCAGTTTGTCCAAACGTGGGGCTGTTGACAGCGTTACCTGGGTTTGCTCCCATGAGATCAGACGTGGCAGGGCCAGTTGTTTCGCCAAGGCGCCAGTACGAAATTGGCTGATCCTGAGTGACGATGTCGCGATAACTTCGACCGATGACAAATTCCGCTTTTTTTCCTGTCTGACCAGCTCTATAAAGTCGTGCTATATCAGTTGCAGAAAGTGCAGAGTGATAGATGGCGACCTCATCGATGATTCCATTGTAGGCCCAGTTTCCTGTTGCTGTATAACGACCAATGAGAAGGTCTTTATCTACGGAAGGCTCATCAGGTAGAGAGCCAGAGAAGGTTGTTTGCAGTACGCCGTTAATGTAAAGTCGACCTGAATTACCCGGGCCGTCTTTGGCGGCTACGATATGGTACCATAGCCCTGGAATCATTTTGGTTGTATAAGTTCGGTAAGTTGATGATGTTCCCCAATATGCGACATTAGGCCCTATTTGTAAAAAGTAATTGACGCCCGCAGCGCCAATCAGCACCGGCGATACGCTAAACGAAGCAGGGCGCACCCAAAGCTCGATCGTGTGAATACTTCGGCCCTTAATGAGATTTGTGTACCCATTTGCTACGCTTAAATATGCCGTGTTCTCATTCCCAGGAAACGACATGCCAGAATTGCTCTCGTTGACTAGTCCCCCGGCGGCACCCAGGGACACTCCAGATTGAATCGTGGCATGGTGATTACCGGTTGCATCTGACGCAGTGGTCCCTGAAGTTTCGTTTAGACGCCAGTAGGCTGCAGGATTTAAACTCATAACCAGATCGCTATATTTGGGCGATTCTCGGAGTGTAAACCCATTGCCATTTGCATTATCATTATTAGTCAATAGCACGGCATCGCGAATTCCTGATGACTTCATCCAACCGGATACCATGATCTTGGTGAGAGCAGAGCCAATTTGTCCAAAATTTATAGTGCCACTGCCGTTAAATGAAAGTGAATGGGGTGCAGCGGGCGTCCCTTGACCGCTCCAAGATAGGTTATTCGTTTCACTAAAAGTCCCGTCAGGACTCGTATTGATCAAATTGGGCCAAGTCGTGGCGCCCGGTATCGCAGGGTGCTTTTGATCGGCAAAGGCCGCATCCCAATGACTCATGAGATGATTGTTTATATACGGGGCCCTTACAGTTACTGCGAAAAGTTCGTCATCTGAGCCGATCGCATCACTTCCCGTCACCTTGATTTCATATGAACCAAAGACGGCTGTTCCTGGTGTCCAGCTGAGTTGCCCTGCGGATTGGTTAAATGTGGCAAGGCCTGGCAATGATAAACAACTTGTTCCTGCGGTCACCGACCCATCAATGAGTTGGTCGAAGCTACATGTGTACGTCATATCGTCATCACTTTGACTAGTTTCGTTTTGAACATCAATAGACAGGGCCGTCCCTTGGGTTAGTGGATCTCCGGGGTAGAGACGATCAGTGATATTTGTCAGCACCGGTGGTGCATCGCTTACCACGATAGTCTGACTATCAACGCCAACGGCAGGCGTGCCACCCTGTGCAATCGTGTTAAGCTTGATCGCGCGGATGGATTTTGGACCAGGAGAGCTAAATTTTAGTGAAGCACCGCTAAAATCAGCAATCCCCTGTGAGCTCTGTACTATTTTAGTACCAGAGATCTCGCCCGTTCCGGAGACCATTGTGATCTCTACCGCCGCGCTCGCGTCTGGACCAGACGTAACCATGTTGCCGTGGGCGTCGTAGAGAACCAGTTGGGGCTGGGGGGTCATTGGTGAATTGAACGTTGGCGACGCGTCCAGTAAAACGAAATGGAGGCGGTCTGCCGGTCCGTGTTTAAATGTGATGTTGGTACCGACTTGGGTGACCGGGGACTCAATTGAGACAGTTTTAACCTCTGCCTTAGTCGACTTGAGGAAACAGTTGGATACTCCAACGTGATCTGTTGGTGTACAAGGGCTATAGACATTGGTAAATCCTGTATCTGTGGCCGAGAATGTCGGCGTTATGCCCACTACAGGATGACCATGTATGTTTTTTAAGACAATCGAGACCGTCGATTGGTCTGTTCCGTTGGCGATCACAGGCGAAACCGCTGATATGGTAGATTGAGCTGCAACGGCTGTAGTGGCGACAATCAGCGGAGCCGAACATCCTGAGACTGTAATATGGCCAGCGTCGTCAGTGACGCTGACCTTATAGGTAAATTGGCCTTCTGTATCCGCGAGTAATTCTTGAGTTGCTGCAGTAGAGCTTTTAGATATGCTGTCCCCAATGGATTGATCGCAGTTAGGGCCAGCATAAAACTGGACAGACTGAGTCGATACATCTGCCGAGGTCGATACGACCCAAGATGCGGTGAGCTGCAGCTGCGTTGTTGGAGAAGCTGACTGCCAAGTTAGGGAGGTTGGGGCTGCGGGAGCTGATGTATCCTTGATGATAACAATACCAGAGGATATGGTCTCATTGCCTGCGGCATCCACATGACGGGCAACAAGTGTAAGGGGTCCATCCGTTAATGCCGTTGCGTCGATTGTCGTCTGAAACTGAGTGCTAGACTCAGTCTGACAGGTTGGTTGAGTTGGAGGTGCGAGGGTTGTCGTTCCGTCGGTTACGCTAACTGTGACGGTTCGACCATTTTCAGAACATGTTCCTTGTACGAGCATAAAGGCAGCTGTTGCTAGATTTAAATAACTCGCAGGCTCGGGTGACGAGATGCTCACCGACGGAGAATCAGGATCAAACGAAATTGACAAGGGGATCCCAAGCGCGTTGCCATTTCCCGCACTATCTTGAGCGCTATCTTGATTGATCTGGATTGTTACTAGTCCGCTACCTGCAGGCGTGACAGTGAAAGAAAAATTTGTGTCGGAGCCTGTGAAGTTGGCCAGTGTGCCATTTGTGGTGGTCACGTCAGTGTTGTTAAATCCTGTAACTGGCTCCGAGAAGGTTATGACAACGGGTATTGACGTTTGGTTTGTCGGTGAGGTTGTCTGAGATGATATCGATACAGTTGGCGCAGTGGTGTCATAAATGCGGGAGAATGTCGCTGCAGCCAGGCTTGGGGTTCCTTCTGCGTTTGAGGCGGCATGTGCGGGGATGTCGACTGTTACAGAGCCATTTGTAGCCGGTGCGAGTAGGGCAGTATAAATGCTGCCTGATCCAGAAAATCCAGAGATATGACCATTTGTCGGTTGGATATCGCTCTCCGTGAATCCCTGCACATCGTCGCTGAATGTTATGATGAGAGGTATGGGTGAATTCTTTGTGTTGTATGATGTACTTGATGTTATCGTTGCTGTTGGTGCCGCGCTGTTGAATATAACCGTCACAGCATGTCCCGGGGTGTTTGGGTTTCCAGCAACGTCGGTGACATGACTTCCAGTAAGAGTCATTGACACAGGGCCGTTTTCGATTGGGTACGCCTGAATCGTGTAGGTTGCGCCAGCGCCGTTGAGTTGACTAGCGACCGCGTTCGTAAGGGTTAAGTGATTGATCGACAATGCGTTGACAGGCTCTGAAAACGTTAACGTAAAGTTAATAGGTGACGTATTCGTTGGTGATGAAGAGGTTGTTCCTATGACCACCGATGGCGCTGTCGAGTCCTTGATGAGGCGTAAGGTCTGCGTTTCAGCAGTTTGTCCACTCTCTGCCGTTAGGTTGGCGTGGAGTAATACGGAGCCATCTGTGAATTGGTTAAAATCGAGTTCACTACTCCATCTGGCATTTGTGCAGATGACCGGAGCCGTGGTGTTTAGGTTTGAAGGCTTGGCGGTACCGTTTAATGTAATTGAAAACCGGATGGCTGCTCCTTCGAGGCTGCAAGTGCCAGCGACAGTAAAATCTGCAAGATTAGCAGCATTTATGTAGGCATTTTCCTTGGGTGAGGTAAACGTAAGCTCGCCAAACTCAGACTGGCGTTCTAAGGATAATGTGCCCCATTCGTTTACGGATACAACGATGCCATTGGGAAGTGTTGCAAAATGAGAGGTTGGAAGAAATCGGCTTTGACCAGTTTCTAGTGACGTAAACTTAACGAGAAGAGGCAGATCCTCACTCAATAAATAGCCAGAGCTGACAAGACTTGGGAGTACAATGTTAATAGGGGCTCGGATTTGTTGATCACCTGAGAGTGATAGATCAAAGGCTGGCGTGACAGAACCCGTTTGTTTCTTCTGCAGCTCCATCGTCATTGTTACTGAGTCGCCATCAATGGCTCGCAAGGGAATTGATAGGGCGAGGCCTTGAAAGTTTGCTTTGGATTGATCAGCAGACCATTGAACCTCTTGGTTGAGGTCAAACGAGCGAACAAGTGTATAAGGATCATTTGCGCTACGAATGATCGCCATGTTGGGGCTTTGGGTCATTTCGGGTCTGCTACAACCAGTGCTAACCCACTGCGCAAAAACGCACAGATAAAGTGTTGGGCAAAGTATGCGCAAGAGCTTCAAGTCTAAGACCTCCTTAATGGAAATCGGCTGCTTAGGGATCAACTTGAGCGTTTTTTATCCAGCTTTGCGCCTATTGTAACAACTCGTATTAATTGGATTTTTTATGGATTTGAACATCGTCTCAGTGTGTTCTGCTCAATTTAGTGATTCTGCCTGGCACCTGTCTCCTGTCTCCCTGCTGGAAGGGCGTGGAGCGCGAGATGGTCGATGATTTAATCCACCATACACTGGCATCGGCTTGAGCCGTCCCATCTCTCCATGGAGCCGAACGGAATTTTGGAACAGGAGTCACTTTGACGCTCTTGATTTACAGCATGGGTGGCGTCATTGTGGGGATGAAGGCTTAATGGGAGTCACAGTGCGTTACTTTGAAAAACAATGGGAGGGTTTATGAGGTATCTAGCGTCCAATTTAGAGAGCCGAGGTGTGCGGAGGGTTGTGTTGTTTAGTATTTTTCTTTGTTTGCAAACGGTTGCATTTTCGCAAGTGAATCATGATGATGAGAGTCTACTTGGGGAATTTGCGGGTCAGGTGACTGGACATATCACGGGAACTGATTCATCGTCTGGAGGACCGTCGTCGTTATCACAATGCAGATGGTATGATGGTGACCAGTATCAATGTGAAGCGTCTGGTTGTACGTATGATTGGGGCCGTGGTGTTTGTTACGGGGGAGAGGTGAGTCCGCTGCCACCGCATCAACCACCTCACTTGGATCGGTGCAGTCAGTTTGATTTCAACCAGTTTCCTTGTGAGGACGCGGGATGTTATTTTGATCGACGCTCAGGGTCCTGTTATGGTGGCGGTCCTCAGCCTGTTCCCGCCCCAGGATACCGTATATTATGCGTTGCGGTTGGCTTTGGGCACGAGGGTCATCGGGGGGGGCACTCAGGAATTGGACACACTCGTTTTTCTGCCGAACAAGCGGCCATGGGTGATTGTCTCCGCTACCATGGTCAATGTCGTGTGCAACGTTGCAGGTCCCACTAGATTTATTTGAGTAGTATGTTGTTGATTGACCGCAAACACGAGGGCGTGTGTGCGGTTTTTTTATTGGGTACGTAGAACTGGTAGGCGCGAGGTCGATCTTTGAGCGGTTTGACCTGAGCCATTCGTATTTTGTTGTGTTAAATCAAGCGTGATGCGTGCGTGATTTGATTCAGTTGCTTTTTGTCATTATCCATCATCCCGAATTGACTGGAAAAAAAATTATTAATCACTTGGCATTGTTTTCGCTTGAAGCACATTGCTTCAGTTGTGTTTTATTTATAATCAGCTTACAGGAGAGACAAATGAAAGCAGTGCAAGCGATGACGCGCAACGTGGTATGTATGCAAGAAACAGATTCCATAGAGGCTGCACGCGATATCATGAAGGAATGGGACATGCGACACCTGCCGGTGACACGAGACGGGGTTCTCGTCGGAATCCTATCAGATCGTGATCTCTTACTTCATACGAGCGGGGACCGCGTATCTGGCGATGGACAAGTGGCAGATCGTTCTGTTCGGGAAACGATGACAAAAAAACCGATCACCTGCAGCCCCGCAGATTCGATTGCTCACATTGCTGGATTGATGGTCGACAATAAGATTGATTGTGTGCCTGTCGTAGAAGACGAAGACGGCGAACTGGTTGGCCTTATCACAACGACAGACCTATTGGATCTGTTAAGAGAGCGAGAGGTCTTAGATGCAACGCGAACTGTACCCTGGAATTTTGCGGTTCGATTGGCCGGAGGCGCAGCGGCGCTCTACCCATGATCTTTCCTTTGCTTGTTGAGTTTAGTCGTTTTGGGGCGCGCGCGCTGAGGTGTCAGGGCCCTGGTCGTGGTCTCATTAATACAGTTTTTTAACTATTATGAATAAGATGATCTGAGCTTTTATACGTGCCCAAAGCATTTACAATTCGGGCCGATGAGACTAGGATAGACGGCTGTTGAATGATCCTTTGCTAACAGGAACTGCGTTGTCTGAATTTCATCCTATAAATCTGCTTAAATCTGGGACGCTGCAAACCATCGCAAGTGTGTATTGGCCTCAGCCTAAAGTTGTAGATGGTGAGCAGACCCGTCACTTGATTCCCATTAATCCTGACGGCTTTTTATCTGTTGTTGAAAATAGACCGAACAAGTGGCAGCCCAGGGACCGAGTCATTATACTTGTCCATGGATTAACGGGTTCAGAAGATTCAACTCATTTGGTGCGACTGGCTCTGGCGTTTGTTCGACGCGGTTTTCTAACGATTCGAGTCAATATGCGCGGATGTGGACCTGGTCAAGATTTGGCTTCAGGCATTTACCACAGTGGCCGCAGCGAGGATACAAGGGCTGTCTTGCAATGGGTCGGATCTCGGTTTGGGGGATCACCGGTGACACAGATTGGTATTTCTTTGGGCGGAAATGCGACCCTGAAGATGATGGGTGAATACGCGGATGATTGTCCCAAGTATCTCGATAGTGTTGTCGCTGTATCAGCGCCAATCGATTTAGCGCGATGTTCAGAGAGGATATCGCATTGGAAAAACGTTATCTTTGATCGCTATTTTACGGGGCGCCTTGTCAGTTATATCGAACAAGCTCACCAGCGTGTCCCCGATAGGGTTCCCCCCCTGCCAAAAGACTGGGCCAGAGGTGCAAAGACGTTAACGCGGCTTGATGACCTTTACGTTGGTCCTGTCAGTGGATTTAGGGATGGTAGAGATTACTATGACAGGTGTAGTGCAGGGCCGTTGATTGATCGAATTCGATGTAAGACGCTGCTGTTGACTGCAAGTGATGATCCAATCATCGACCCGCAGGCCTACTTGCGGTTGTCTCCAAATAAGTTTTGTGATGTTCGGATCACGAAGTATGGAGGTCACGCCGCTTGGATTCAGCGCCAACCGGATGCTGAGTTTGGACGTTTTTGGATGGATCAATTTGTGGTCCGTTGGGTCATGAAACGCGCACAAGAAATCGGTTCAGGTGAGCGAGTCTTTAAGACGATTTAGGTTTTCGAGTTCCCCTACGACCCAAATAGAGTCGCCTGACTTCATAACCATGGTTGACTCGGGTGACTGGATCCGGGCGCCTAATCGTTCAACCCCCACGACCATACAATTGAATACGTCGCGAATCCCTGATTCTTTGATGGATTTTCCTGTGAACACACTGGTCTCGGGGATCTCAAGTTGGCGAAGTCCGTAGTTTGAACTATCAACACGCTGGCTCGTCGCCTCGGGTGTGCGGTTTAGCTCCTGACTAAAAGGTTCAAGCTGTTCATCCGTACCGAAGCAGAGTAGTGTGTCTCCTGGGAATAGGACTTCATCGGCTTTAGGAGCTACGATCGTCTCTTCTTGTCGGATAATCACGATGATATTGATGCCGAACCTTTCTCGGATCTGCAGATCAGAGAGTCTTTTGCCGCGAAAGTGTGATAGTGGGTTTACAGTCATCTCGGCTAAGTGTGCGTCCCAGGGGATTAGGTGGGCATGTTTTTTTGCAGCTCCGAGTTCGGCTTGGTTTCCGCCGATACCAGAAATAAATGATGTCTCGATCATATGATAGTAGATGCCAATCTTGCGGCGGAATGCGGCAAAAATAAATAGGCTCATAATGACCGTGATGACGATTGCAATTTTGATCGAGAAAAACTCGACGCTGAGAACGCCCAGAATGAGGATTGTTGCGGCTTTGCTGATAAACATTGCCAATATTTTCGTGGGGTTCGTGCGACGTAGCTCTGAGATGTGTTTGTGATCTTCTGTTTTGATATCGAATGCGGTGAACATGCCCCAGATGAATGGCGAGGCGACTAGAAATGTTGCACCCCAGCTAATGGCTGCCACATACCGGCTGCCACCGACCCGCTCAGCCATCCATGGAAGAAGCTGCGAGTCTGACATGATGAAAATTGTTATGACGACGATCAGATTAGCTGTCCAACGAATGGCGCTTTCATAAGTATCTTTGGTGAAGCCTGGGAATTGACGTTGAGACCAAATGTGGAATCGATCCAGAATGATCCGCGTCTTATTTGGTAGATGGGATTCGACGAAGATGCTTGCAACCGGTGCCGCTTTGATTAAGTAGGGGGCAAGAAAGGTCGTGATGAGCGAGACGCTAACAATGATGGGATAAATGGAAGGATTGATTACATTCAAGGACACGCCGACCGAGGCGATGATGAACGAGAACTCGCCAATTTGTGCCATACTGAAAGCCGTATGCAAGGCCGTTGAAATCGTTTGCCCAGTAAGAATTAATCCCACCGTGATCGTAGTAATCATGCCAATGACAACCAGTAGACATATGAACAATATAGTTGAAAAGTTTTGAGTGATGGCCGTTGGATTAAACAACATACCCACCGATACGAAAAATATTGCGCCGAAGACATCTTTTAACGGTGAGACGAGGCTTTGAATATTGTGGCTTTCGCGAGTCTCTGCCAGGATTGATCCCATGATAAAAGCCCCGAGAGCGACCGAATAGCTATAGTGGTCTGCGACAGTTACAAGTACGAAGCAAAGACCCAAGGAGACAATCAGGAGCATTTCACTGGTCCCGTGTCGTCCCACTGCACCGACCAGTCGCGGAACAATGAATAAACCAAAAACGAGCCAGGCCCCAATGATGAGACCTAGTCGTGTGATCGCTCCGAGAAGGCCAATACCGCTGATCACCTCGCTTGTGGAAATGCTAGTCAGACCTACGATAATGAGAATCGCTGCTAAGTCCTGCACGACCAGTATTCCATAGACCATTTCAGAAAAACGCTTCGTCTTTAATCCGAATTCATCAAGCATTTTTATGATGGATGTCGTGGAGGATATGGCGATCATTCCACCAAGAAATAATTGATCCGTACGATCCCATCCAAGAGCTAGTCCGCCCAAGTAACCAATAACAAGCATTAAACTGATTTGGATGGCTCCGGCAACGGTGGCCGATGTTCCAATACGGGCTAGTCGGCGGAAGCTAAACTCGAGCCCGAGGGCGAACATGAAGAAAATAACGCCTAGTTCAGCCCACACTTTTACGTTTGCGATATCGACAATTGAAAACACTGGAGGCGTGTATGGTCCAACGATAATCCCGGCCGCAATGTAGCCTAAGACCACGGGCTGGCGGATCAATCGAAACAAGAAGGTGACAATTGCTGCAACCCCGAGGATTACAGCAAGGTCTTTGATCAAAGGAGCCATATGCATGGTAGTAGCCTCCCTCGGCTTTGGCGCGTGATGAAGGGGGTAGCTCCGATGCGGCCCTTCCGCACTTCAGTTCTTTGTCGATCTTCGTCAAGTTGCCAAGCATAATTGCACCCAAACAGAGCCTTCGGGGGGCGCAAAGTCTTTTGTTCATGAAAATCCAAGATGGAGCCCTTTATTAACCAATAGGACTATGGTCTCTGTCGACATTTTAGCACAGATGATGTTCAAGGAGCACCCTGTTCGGTCCATTTATAGAAGGGTTAAATGGGTGGCGCTTGGGTTCAATCTTAGGGGAGTGTTGCTCCCGATGAGATGATACGTGTGCAGAAGTGGCTTTGTTGTTCAATGAGCGGGGCGACTCTGGGAAGCGGCACCAGGAGAGGCTTCAGGATCTTGTGCCTTAGGTCTGCTTAATTCTCGCGCATTGCGCTCAGCCAGGATTCGTTCATTGAGTCGATCGATTGACCGGCGTAAGGACGCATCCCCAGGAGTTAAGTCTAAGGCTCGTTGCCAGGATCTCATGGCTAGATCACGATTGCCGGTCTTCACGAGAAGTGTGCCCTTCATTTTCAGCAGTTTTGGGCTATTAGGATAAAAAGCTAGCAGTTGGTTTAGTTCGATCAGGGCCATCTCAAAGTTTTTCTCTTTAAAGTGTTGATTCACCTTGGCTATGCCCAGCGTATAGCTTGGAGATTGGACAGGCCCCTCTGGTGTTCCAACGCCGAAAGCCCCGTCAAGCATAGCGGTTTCCTCAGGCCGTTTTTTTGTGACATCGGGTAGAGCGGCTACGAGTTCCTTATCGGTTGTCGCAGGATTGACGGTCCTGGTATCGCGCATCAAAGCTCCCGAGGCTGCGTCGTGTCCAGATAGTTCAGCAAGTGGTATGGCAATATCGTAGCGGCCGCCATTTTCAGGGATTTCTACGGTATATTCGGTGGCGCCAACTGCAGATTTGATAACGAACGGTGCTCTCTTGCCATTATTTCCGAGTTGTCTGGTCTCGCCGATGAACGGATAGGAAATGGTGCCCTCTTGGCGAACGGGCGTGAGCGTCTGGGATGTCTCGCAGGCGCTAATCAAGATTATTGGTGCGCAGAGGCGACGAAGCTTAGAAATTGTAGGAAAGGATGAGGTCACCACCACCGCCTCCTCTCGACTTTACATAATCGCCGCGAACAAGAATCGTGCTTTGAGCAATATAGTGGCCGGAAAGTGTCACTACGAAGCGCCGTCCAAAATAGCCATCCCAACCAAGTCTCGCCGTCGGTGCCAAGTACCCAGTGCTAATCAGCCCACCAAGACCAAGATGGATGCCGTGTCTTACTCGGTCGTAAACCTCTACGGGTCCAACAAAATTGAATGCGGTCAATGCCTGTATGCTTAAAGCATAGGAATAGGGCAGAGGACGAGCTTCGCCTGAGTACGTCGTCTCATTGTTGGCTTCGGCTTCGCCTTCACTCGGATAGCTTTTGAGGAATTTAGAGTTACTGATGTAACCAGATGTGAGTAAGCCAAAGTCAATACGCCGGTTTGAAAACTTTTCTACTGATCGAACGTGAACTGCGAGGAAAGACTTTTCTCGTTCCCCACCCGCAACATTGGGTAGTGACGAACCGCCGATCCCGAGCAGGATTTTATATTCCGGGATATATTCATCACTCAGTCTCGATTTCTCAATCTGATTGTAATCCACAGCCATTTTCTGATAACGGCTGCGAAGCGTCTCGCTATTATATGTGCGTGCCCAAAGAAGCTCTTTGGTTTGTGTGTTAAAAATGTTGAAAGCTAGAACCATATGAGTTGTGTGATAGACTAATACCACGTCCATATAGTTTTCAATACCAAGTTGGTTAGCGGCCTCGTCCATCTTTTGAACGTTTGTTAGCGGTGACGTGATGAGTAGTTTCCCGTCAACCATGGTTGAGGATTTGTTTTTGCACGGGACACAGTTGATCAACTTAATTTTACCATTTTCGCGAATCCGCTCCGATACAAGCAATTCGGTGTATTGTTCGTAGGTCTTTGGTAAGGTGTCAGAGATGTCAACGCGGCGGATGGATAGATTTTTTAAGCCATCAACCTGTCCCTTGCGAACATCAAAGGAGAACTCAGTGAGCAAATCATTGAGCACTTCATGAAACTGTCGAACCTCTTTCTGGCTAGCAACATTTTCACTCCTGTGAAGTCCGGTCTCTCGTGTCGTCAGTTTTGGGGCTCGTTTAGGTCGATTGCGTTGCTGTTGCTGAGTTTGCTGGCTTTGGAATGAACGCTCCGATCCGCGGCCCTGAGATTGGGGGCTAGTGGATTGTTGTGTTTGCTGCTGGATCTGCTGCTGGGCTGGTTGTTGCTGTTGTTGCTGGGCTGCGGCGAAAACATAAGAAGAGTTGGCTGCAACAGTAACCTGGAACATGATGCTTAATTTTTTACACCATTTGTAACGCACCAAACATCACTCCTCGTCTTAAGTTGACCTGGGAGGTATCGGATGGACTAGGAAAGCCTTTAGACGGGTGGGTGTTAGGAGCTGTAGAAAGAGACCGGTAGCTGCCGGTCTTTTTGTGTTGAGTTTTTATAAAAGTACCAAGTTTTAGTCAGATCTCTTAAGGTTTTACCCAGTCACAGGATTTTGCAGCGAGGCACTTATCGATGAGAGATTGCGCTGTGGTCGTGGCCTCAGGTTTTGTCGCCTGACAGAAGGCAATCACTCTGGATTCGACCAAAACGCTTGGTGACGGTCCTAAGTCTTGGATATCAAACGACTTGTCAATGACTCTTTTGTCAGAAGGCTTGACTTCGAAGATGGCGTCCTCAATCATAAATTGTTTTGCTCGGTCTCCGTTAAATAGGGCAGCTGCGGCCAACGCGCAATAACTAGTACTGCTGGCTACTGATGTGATCTCGCCGCCTGTCAACTGGAATTTTGTTCCTGAAATGCTTGCAGCCCAGGCTTTTGTGATCTTGAAAGTTAATGCCGACTGGGCAATGATGGGTTCGATCACGGCGTCTGTGGTCTCGTCAGCAATGCTTGGGCAAGCTGCTGTACTAACGCCTAGCTGTTTTGCGCCGAGTTCCGTGACGCTCACGCAAGCCTTAACTGTGATGGCGGTTTTTCCTTTAAGATCATCTTGTCTGATGGCGGTTGGTTTTTTTTCTTTGTTGTCATGAGCATCTGAAGTTAGATACACCATCTCGAGTTTCTTGCCATCCTCGGATGCTTTGCCAAATGATAGCATGAGTTCATAGTCACACCCTTGTTTCAAAGAGGCGTCTATTTTGACATCACCCGACGTGACTTTTTCAAATCGTTTGATATCTGTAAATGTACAGTCTCCGCCTGTCTTTACAATCGATAGATCGTAGGCGTCCATTTTCCCACTGATGTCTTGGTCGCCAATCTTAGTGGGCATCTTCATGCTGACACTCACCAGGTTTGACCCCGTTTTCTTTTGGTCCATATTACTTTGTTTGATACATCCCGTAGTTAATGACATGAGCACGATCGAGCTAATGCTTACCTTAATCATAAAATCAACCTCCTTATTGGTTTTTTTACTCATTACTTCATCGTTTGCTTACCTGCGTCTAGTCATCATTGTCGGCGGCGCGTTTCCCGGGAGCGTTGACCTTCATTCTGAAGTCATCCATATCCATTCGCTCCAAGCGCCGGCCGAACAATGTCTGATTCATCTCTTTGTACCTGGTTCTTAAATACGGTATGTATATATCGCTGTCTTTGACCGTATCCAATGTCTGAGCGAGTGACCACAAAGAACGCATGCGGCTCAAAAACAGATCGGCTTTCTCGTCAATCAATAATGGTTCGTGCTCAAGTTTTTGATCCAAGTCCACCATCATCTGATAGAAGCACCAATGGAACACAGTCTCGTGACGATCGACCGCCTCTTCCAGGGCGTTTGCAGCGTCGTTGAGGGCACGTAAATTTGTGCTTTGCCCTGCCGTCGCCTCGACCCGCTCTCGGCAGCGCTTTATGCTCTCTGATGATGGTTGAATCGAGGTCATGACTAATTTTCTTGTATACCAGGCCGTAGCCTGCTTTGGGTGAGCGTCGCGAGCAGGGCTTTCGTCACTGTCTTCCTCAGTTTCCTCGTCGGCAAAGTTTTGGCTTTCTTGCTGTGAATCATCCATCAAATCTGACAACTGACTTTTTGGGTCGGGGCTTTGACAGCTTGCAAAAAAGTGCCAAGCAGCTAACACAGCCGTCCCTTGCAGATGTTTGGAGTAACGAGAGAGCTTAGTGTATGGAATGCATGGTCCAGCATAATACATAACCTTGTGGCGACACCCGTTTTTGTCCCTTTGCCTCTTGGCTTGGATTGATTTGGCGAATATCAAGAATTTATTTAATAACCTCAAATTCACTGAAAATCTCACTCCTCGATATTTTTGCAGAAATTCAGTAGGAGTTTTCTGCCGAGGGGGGTATCGGACCCTAGGAGGGAAGCTTTATTGTTTTTTTGATTTTTTTTTCGGAGCTAAGTAAAGCTTTCGATTTTTATCATATATATTTGGACCTTATATGGTCTCGGCATTGATCCCTAAGCCTGAGTGGGCTCTCTGCAGGCTCTAAATCACGGAAGTAAAAGCTCCAGTCATCAGCTCCCATCTCAAAGTCACGGTATGACTGATTAGGCCATCCCCATCGTTTTTCTTTTGCGTTAGCAAATTTTCTTTCGAAGGGAATCGGAATTAAGAAGGCTTATGGCTGCATGCTCCAAATGCTGATGTTAAATGGCGCGCTCGAGAGTGACGTCACCATGCAGCTGATCAGGCCACCTCCAGCAAATGGATAACAAGACGCAAAGCGGGAGTTTAAGGATGCTGGGACAAGTTCAGTTGGCGTCGCGTCCCAAGAGCCGTTCGTAAATTTTTTGTACTCAAGTGCACCGGAGCGGTACCAGAATCCGACGAGATCTGACGTGCCAGGGACTGAAGCCAGTTGTGGTGCATAGGGGAATCCGGAATCTTGGATCGTGGTGGCCGCAGACCAGCTGTTATTTGAATATGTCTTTGTGCGAAGCAGGCCAGATGTATCAACGTAGGCCATCGTTAGATCGTAGTTATCATTGACGGTAGCACTCATGGGCTGAAAGGTACTTGTGACGGCTGAATTTAGAACGCTAACTCCATTGTTGTAGCCAGAGAAGACTTGAGTCCCATTGCTGACGATTGCCCATACATTGCCAACTGCTCCTGCCCCCACAGCAGACCACGTGCTGCCGTTCCATTTGGCTATATAACTTGCCGGAGATCCGCCCGCAGTCGTAAAATCTCCTCCTACATATAAATCAGAGCCACTGACTGCCAGGGCGTTAACCCAGTAACCCACGCCAGACCCTACGGCTGACCAACTCGTGCCACCCCATTTAGCTATATAGTTTGCAGGAGATCCTCCCGCAGTCGTAAAGGATCCTCCCACATATAAATCAGAGCCACTGACTGCTAGGGAAGTAACCGTGCCTCCTACCCCAGACCCTAACGCTGACCAACGCGTGGCATCCCACTTGGCTATACGGTTTGCGGGAGATCCATCTGCAGTCGTGAAGCTTCCTCCCACATATAAATCAGAACCAATGACTGCCAGTGCGCGAACTGTACCGTTAACCCCAGAGCCTAAAGATGACCAGGCTCCACCGTCCCATCTGGCGATTTGGTTTGCCGGAGCTCCACCTGCAGTCGTAAAGTCTCCTCCCACATATAGATCAGAGCCGATGACTGCCAGAGCATAAACCGTGCCTCCCACCCCAGATCCTAAGTCTGACCACGTGCTACCATTCCATTTGGCTATGCGGTTTGCGGGAGCTCCACCTGCCGTCGTAAAAAATCCTCCCACATATAAGTCAGATCCACTGACTGCCAAGGCATAAACCGAGCTGCTATATCCTGAACCCAAGGCTGACCAAGTTGTGCCATCCCATTTGGCTATATAGTTCGCTGAAGATCCACCTGCAGTTGTAAAGCCTCCTCCCACATATAAATCAGACCCACTGACTGCCAGAGCATAAACCGTGGCTCCCACCCCAGACCCCAAGGCTGACCACGTGCTACCATTCCATTTGGCTATGCAGTTTGCTGGGGCTCCACCCGCAGTCGTAAAGCTTCCTCCCACATATAAATCAGACCCACTGACTGCCAAGGCATTAACCGTGCTTCCCACCCCAGACCCTAAGGTGGACCAACTCGTGCCATTCCATTTGGCTATCCGGCTTGCTGGAGATCCACCTGCAGTCGTGAAGCTTCCTCCCACATATAAATCAGATCCACTTATTGCCAAGGCATTAACCGTGCTTCCCACCCCAGACCCTAAGGCTGACCAAGCTCCTCCATCCCACTTGGCTATCCGGCTTGCTGGAGCTCCACCCGCAGTCGCAAAGCTTCCTCCCACATATAAATCAGACCCACTGACTGCCAAGGCATAAACCGTGCTTGCCAGCCCAGACCCTAAGGTGGACCAACTCGTGCCATTCCATTTGGCTATACCGTTTGCGGGAGATCCACCTGCCGTCGTAAAAAATCCTCCCACATATAAGTCAGATCCAATGACTGCTAGGGCAAAAACCGAGTTACTCACGCCAGACCCCAAGGCTGACCACGTGCTACCATTCCATTTGGCTATGCGGTTTGCTGGGGCTCCACCTGCAGTCGTAAAGCCTCCTCCCACATATAAATCAGAGCCGATGACTGCCAAGGCATTAACCGTGCCTCCCCCCCCAGACCCTAAGGTGGACCAACTCGTGCCATTCCATTTGGCTATCCGGCTTGCTGGAGCTCCACCTGCAGTCGTAAAAGTTCCTCCCACATACAAATCAGAGCCGCTGACAGCCAGGGCATTGACGGTACTATTCACCCCAGAACCTAGAGCAGACCAGCTTGTGCCATCCCAGCGGGCCACTCGATTTGCAAGTGCACCTCCGGCTTGTGTGAAGGTTCCTCCTATATATAAGTATGATCCGGACCAAACGGCAGCGTTCACCGTTCCATTTACACCATTTGCACCAGAGAGAGTAAGCCACGATAGATCACCACTAGTGTGTGCAGCACTCCATGTTCCAGACGTCAATGTATAGCCAATCACAGCTTCGCCGTCTTTGTAGATCGCGTAGAGATCCTCTCCGCCTTTAGGTAGAAGAGA
>JBIKKO010000187.1:0-6258 GCA_044360315.1 Oligoflexales bacterium | reverse complement strand
GCCTCGTACTATAGTTTTCGACTGTACTTGAGTGAGAATTGGCGGGGATAATGTGATCAAGCTATTTGCCAGCATGGTGTTGATTTTTTTGAGTGAACGGGTTTTGTTCGCAGAAATTCCGGGTACGGCGAGGTCTAATGAGCGCGATCTCATGCGGCTTGATTTTAATTTGGCGCTCGCCTCCCCGTCTCCGGGGGTGGGTTTGGGCACCTCTATTCTGCGTACGTTTCATCCAGCCCATGCTTATGGGCTTGCCATCAACATCTCTCATCATAAAGCGGCAGGTAAGTATGAGCGTCTGAATACTCAGGCCTTTGACTTTGTTTGGGAGCATTCCACGGCACTTTTTGAGGGCTTCCATGCGCTTCGCCTACGAGGCGGGCTTGGCGCTGCAAATACTTCCGTAAAAAAGGACGGTTCAACAGAGCTGGCCAAGCCTGCTTGGAAGGGTCATGGTATGGCCTCCGTGGCTTTTGATGTTCCTGTCGCAGATTTGATTTGGTTGCGGCTGGGTTTTGTAGCGCAGCAGAGTCTGGCGAAGAACGCACCATTGCAAACAGCTTTGATGGTTGGTGGGGTTATGGGTGGCCAATGGGTCGGGGTGGGTGATTAGCCGACGCCCTCTGGCTATGTCATTACCCAAGGCAACAGTATTTCCCTGGGTTCAACAGTTGGGGAACCTCTTCCAGGCTTGTTCCGCCTGGTTTAACGTTGTAATATGGGGGACTTCGGGAAATCTCTGCTCGCAAGGTATGACTATTTTGGTATGATGGTGGAGCGGGATAGTTTCTATAAAGGTTTTTTTGGGGGGCATGTATGACTATTTTTAAGCACTTTAAGTCAATGGCCGTGATCGTGACGATGGTGGCATCTGCATCCGCGTGGGCCAACGAGAATGCGGCGACGGGTAAAGAGTTGCGAGCAAAGTTTACGACGTCTGAGGGATCTTTTGAAGCTAAGCTTTTCCACAGCGAAGTGCCGATCACGGTATCTAATTTTGTCGAGTTAGCCCGTAAAGGTTACTACAACGACTTGATCTTTCACCGCGTGATTCCTAATTTTATGATTCAAGGTGGTGATCCGAAAGGCAACGGTACCGGCGGTCCTGGTTATACGTTTGCAGACGAGTTTCATCCATCCTTAAAACACTCCAAGCCTGGCATTCTATCGATGGCCAACAGCGGCCCTGGCACCAATGGCAGTCAGTTTTTTGTAACGGTTGCGCCAACTCCGCATCTCGATAATCGTCATTCTATATTTGGCGAGATCGTGTCCGGCTATGATGTCGTTAAGAAAATCTCAGAAGTGAAGGCAACCAACGATAAGCCTGTGAAGGATGTGAAGATTCAAAAGGTTGAGATTGTTGGTGACTGGTTCAAACCAATAGACTTCAAAAAAACCCGAGAGCTCTCCCAGGACGATATTAAAAGTATCTCGAAGAAGCCGGTCGAGGCTCTGCTGATCAAAATTGGTGAGTCTCAGAAATTTGGTAAGATGTTAGGAGCCACGTTCAGTGATGGAGTTGCGCGCGGTGATCAAATGCAGGTTCGCTACACGGTAAATTACGCGCAATCAAAAGGGGCTCAATTTATTGGATTGTTCTCGGTTAAGGACACTAAAACAATTGAGATTCAACAGTTTCAATTCTCTCGTGGTCAAGGGCAGTAACCTTTGGCAAATGACGAGTTACCATCGCCAGTCACAAAGCCGCGCGATGCGTTTGATACCTCGTCAGTGACCAGCGCTTCTTTGGAGGAGCGCTTGGATTCACCAAGTAAAGATTCAAAGTTTGCGTGGTTAACTCTACAATGCCGAGGCGTCAGGTCGTGGTTTGCCTCGAGCAGGCGTCGCCGTTTGCTTGTAGCGTTCATACTTCTATCGTTTCTGTTTTTAGTATGGTTTGTTCCTTTTGTCCCGACACTTTGGCTGGGCTCTGTAACCGTAAAACGGCTAGATTCCAAGGGGCAAGTCATAGATAGTGAAGTTGGGCCATCAACCCCACAATGGGTCCCGATTCAGAAGGTCTCGCGGCATGTGATCCACGCTGTGATTGCTGCTGAAGATGCTAAATTTTATCAACACAACGGGTTTGATTTCGAAGCCATAGGCAAGGCTATTGAGTTGAACAAACGGCGTGGCAGATACGTGCGCGGAGCGTCGACAATCTCGCAGCAGGTTGTCAAGATGGCGTTTTTAAGCCGTGAGAAGACAATCATTCGAAAGGTGCGTGAGGCCGCCGGTACGGTGCTCTTGGAGTTGCTACTACCCAAAGAGCGTATTTTGGAATGGTACCTAAATTTATGTGAGTTCGGTGGTGGCATCTATGGGGTCAAACAAGCAGGACGGCACTATTTTAAAACAAGGCCTGAGCTTCTCACGATTGAACAAGCCGTTCACCTCGCTGTTGTTATTCCGAGCCCGAACAAGTGGAGTAAAGGGTTGAGGACTGGTTCTTTGACTCCCTTTGGTCAGCGAAGATTCAGTCGCATTGTTAAAAATATGCACCAAAGTGGTTATATCAGCGCGAGCCAACGCAATACGGCGCTGGCCCGTGGTAATTTTGGAAATCCTATCGCGGGATACGCTGTGGCATCTGACGATGATGATGATTGTAAGGGTGATCGTGAGTGCGAAGACACTAGTAGCGAATCTTCGGCACGGCCCGCAAATCCCAGGCTAATGCCTTCGGAAGGAGCTGAACCGGAAGGAAAAAAGCTTCAGAACGACGCGACGAACACAAACTCCGACAGTAATATTGAGGCTTTGCCCATTGAGGAGTCTCCGGCAGAAACGGATCCCGCTCAGACACAGCCGCTAAACCCCGCCCTCAAGCAAGAACCACAGATAAAAGAGTAGGAGCCAACTTGTGCTGACGTCTTTACTGACCCTCGTTTTAGTGATCAAGTCCCCGTTTACCTGGCTAGCCTTTTTCATCGGCGCTTGCGTCGGTTCGTTTCTAAACGTGTGTATATTGAGGATTCCAGAGAAAACCTTTTGGAAGCATAAAAGATCAGTATGCCCCGCTTGTGATGCACAAATTCCGTTTTATTTGAATATTCCTATTTTAGCTTTTTTTATCTTAAGAGGTCGTGCGCGGTGTTGCGGTGCGCCGCTTTCGTGGCAGTATCCAGTTGTGGAGTTTGCGTCAGCCGTGACGTTTGCCTTCCTCTATTGGTACTTCCCGTTTTTAGGATGGCAGTGGGCTAACCCACAATTTGATTTAGACCAGATGATACGGTGGATTCATGCCTGTGGGTTTGTGAGCTTGATGCTAACGATGAGTGTGATCGATATACGACTTATGATTATTCCAGATGTTTTAAGTCTCGGGATGTTAAGTCTTTCTCCGGTGATCGCTTGGCTTCATCCAGATCTTACGTTGATGGACTCTGTTTTGGGCGCTTTCATTGGTGGGGGGGTACTTTACGGGGTGGCATGGAGTTACTGGCTGCTTCGGAGACAGTATGGTCTAGGCTTTGGAGATGTGAAGCTGTTGGCGGCCATTGGGGGGTGGTTAGGGTGGCAGGCTATTTTCTCGACCTTATTCCTAGGCAGCATTGTTGGTAGTATAATGTCTCTAGGGATAATGGTTGCTGCTCGACGGATGTCATGGCAGGCGAAGATCCCGTTTGGACCATTTCTAGCTTTGGGTGCTGTCGCGCACTTGCTATTTGGGTCCCAGATTTTGATGTTGATCACGGGCGGTTAGGGTAAAGAACTTATGACAGAACAGTATCATTTTGAACAGCAGCCCGTGGGCTCTGTGGTGGTCCCAGGATTTAGGGGAAGCTCCCTAGATTTTGCCCAGTTTTGTATGGATCAATTCTATCTGGAGACAAATCACAAGGGCGTACTGCGGCGACTTGTGCGGATCTTGGCTGATGGGTTTGGCCTAGCTCATGTTGTGTATTTGACCCTTGAGACGCGTCGGGTCGCGGGTGATCCTCAGCGCAATGTTATGAGATTTCCACCGCTTGATCATTTGGATGTTGTCGTCATTAACGGGCTTCGCGCGGCTTTGCAGGTGGCGGTATCTGGTGAAGACGAAATTTGCATGGGCCACCATGTGGTTCAGGTTATGGGTGAAGATTTCTTTTGTGCCCAGTTTGAAGAGTCTAAGACTCATCGGGGAGTACTTGTATGGCGATCTGCCGTTAAAGATCGGGTGGAAGACACCACTAAGACTGCAGTTTGCGACCAGAGTTCTAACGAGCAACTGGAATTTTTAATCAGAAGTGCACAGCATGCGGCTCAGTGGTTGCGTCGTCTTGATGCAGCTCAAGCAATGCTTTATCTCGACGAAGTCACTGGTCTTTACAACTATCGCTATCTCGATATCGCTGTGGATGGCGAGATTCGAAGGCTACAGAGATTCCACTCTCCATTTAGTTTGCTCTTTATAGACTTGGATAACTTCAAGTCTGTGAATGATCAATTTGGACATATGACAGGCAGTAGCGTGCTAAGGCAGGTGGGAGCTGAGATAAAGGCGGCCGTACGGGATGTTGATAGTGTTATCCGTTACGGCGGTGATGAGTTTGTCGTCGTATTGCTTGGCGCCAACAGCAGGCAAGCCTGGCAAGCAGCGGAGAGGATCAGAGCAAGGGTGCATCATCATAAATTTAAAGCCGAGGGGGTCGCTGCAACGTTACATGTCACCACATCCATTGGAGTGGCTTGCTGCCCGGAACATGGACGTGACAAGACGACCATGATTCGTGTTGCCGATGAAACAATGTATTTAGCTAAAAAATCTGGAAAAAACCGGGTCGTCATGGCCTCTTCCGGAGTAACTCCATTACATGGGTCGACCACGCCTACAGAGAGGCTTTGATGAATTCATTATCCCCGCGAAAAGTAAGTGCTAGTGAAGTAACGATGACGGAGATGGTCTTGCCCCAACATACGAACGCACTTGGAAGTGTTTTTGGTGGGACTGTGATGAGTTGGGTTGATATTGCTGCTGCTACTTGCGCGATGAGGCACTGCTCAAAACAGGTGGTGACGGCAAGTGTTGACGCGTTGCATTTTCTTGCCCCGATCAGGCTAGGGTGGATTGTCATGATCAGGGCTTCGATCAACTACGTGGGTGGCACGAGCTGTGAGGTTGGCGTCAAGGTCATATCAGAAAATCCAATCTCCGGTGAGACATATCACACAGCCTCCGCCTATCTGACGTTTGTATCACTCGATAGCCACAATCGACCAACGCCCATGCCTGGGCTTTTGCTGGAAAATGATGATCACCGCCGGCGGCATGCTGCCGCAGAAATTAGGCGTGCAAATCGACTAAAGCTGAAACAGGAGATTCAGGCCCGAAGGGGTCAGCTTTAAGTGAGTGCATTCGGTTAAAAGTTTAGACGAAAGTCACGATAAACGAGCCATTAACTTAGCCTCACTCCAGATATCAAGGCCAAGATCCTTTGCTTTTAACATTTTACTTGATGCCGAGTCGGTTTCATTTGTCACCAGGACCGATGTGGTTTTGCTAACAGAAGAGCCGATCCGACCCCCTGCTTTCTTGATGAGATCTTCGATATTTTTTCTAGGTTGGCTGAGTGCCCCAGTGATGACAAATGTCATCCCCTCAAACGGTCGCGGACCGTCAATAATAGCAATAGGTAACTCTGGAACAACGCCAACTGCAAGTAACTGATCAATCAGTTTTGATTGACGCCTTAGTCCAGCAACGATTTGACTCGCTGATTTTTCGGCAAAGCCATCAATGGCAATTAGATCAGAGATCGTCAGGGAGCGTAAGGTCCCGAGATTAGGAAAGATCTCGGTGATCTTCTCCCACGTTGTTTGCCCCGCTCCTTCGATGCCTAAGCCATTTAAGAACATAGCCATGGGAATAGTCTTCGTTTGTTGGATATTGTCAAAGAGCTTTTTTGCCATTTTTTCTTTTGTGGCTGGAAGTTTTAAAAGGTCATCTTGGGTCAGTTTGTAAAGATCGGGGATACAAACAACGAGACTCAGATCGATCATCTGCTGGAGGCGCTTTTCACTCAAATCTTCGATGTTGACAGCCTTTATCCAATTTAAAATTCCGCCCGATCTTTGTGCAGGACACGAAGAATGGTTGCTGCATTTAATCCTAACGTCATCGAAGTCGAGTTTTGTGCCGCAGCTAGGGCAATGGGTCGGAATGTTGTAGTCACCTCCAGACGATGTCACAACGCTCAGAAATTTTGGGATCACTTCCCCAGATCTTACAAGCTCAATGTAGTCACCTGGTTTCAGGTTGTAAGCCTTCAC
>JBIKKO010000186.1:0-6263 GCA_044360315.1 Oligoflexales bacterium | reverse complement strand
TCTCAAACAGAAAATCGCTTAACCTTAAAGTTAGGAAAATATCAATGAATAGCCTCTTCAAAGCATTTGAGAGTAAAATGAACTGCTGCGTAAGCGACAAGCTGAATCTGCAAATGGTTTACAAGGGCTTTTAATCTGGCCACCTCTTTGCGCAATACGGTCAACTCGTTGCGCTCTGGGAATTCTCTAGGTTGACCAAAAGATAAGAAGAAAGCCGTGGCAAGTTCAATTCGCTTGGCTACGGCTTGTTTAGAGATGCCTGACTTTTCACCAATATCGGCCATGCTCAATTCTGGATTTGCAAAATACATAATCGAGGTCTGGATTGCAGGATGAAAAGAGGTAACCCTTAGGATAATTCCAATGTGACTTCGCAGCTCTAATCAAGGAATTAATCATCGCCAAGTGATCACAGGACGCTCTAACAAAGGTTGTTTTAGAACTCATGCCGATTTCTTTATTTCCAAGTCCATCGTCAAACCCAACGCAGCTGCAATGCGAACAAGTCGATCCAAAGTGACGCTTGTTACTGACCCTGAAATAATGCCGGTCACATTCGTTCGCGCTACCCCTGCAAGTTTCGCAACCTTATCATGTGATAGCTCTTGCCTGTCTATTTCTCGCCTAATCGCCGCTACAAGCTTTGCTTTTAGCCTTGACTCAAGAGCCCTCTCCTCAGATACGCCAATACGCGACGCAAATTTAGCTACTGACTTATAGACATTTCGGTCTTTGTTCTTTTTGGTTGTTTTCATATTTGTTTCAACCTTTCATCAATGGTTTTCCGAACGCGAAGTTCAATGTGCTGTGTTTTCTTTTTGAATCCGTGTAACAGATAAATCGGGCTCTGTCCGGCTTTGCCGAAAAATGCATGATTGATGCGGCGTGTCAATAATTATGGTAAAAATGATCCTAAAACTTAACTGTTATAGGTAGTTGAAAAACCAGTGAGAACAGGCAAAGGGACCAGGTATTTTTGATTAATTTGGCCCCATCTTGATGCGGGCTTAAGAAACATTTTCGTTCTTTTCTTTGCCTCCTCATGGTTATAAAGAAATCTGATGTTCGACGACTGTTTTTCTCGCGCCGTCGACCGGTATGGGACTCCTGTAGGCATAGTTAAGTGATGTTTGAGCAGAGTTCGCCAAATTCATCTTTCTCGTGGATTTTTAGATCGCGTAATTTGCTAAAATCACATTATAAATTTCAAAATTTAGCGTTCACTAAAAATTTTTCTTAATAATTCAAGCAAAGCAGCCGAAGAGACTAGTTGGGTGAAGAGGTTTAATTTTTTAGAGGAGATAGAACATGAAACGGCAGATCCTAGGAGGTCTTCTCCTGACCTTTGCGTGCGTCGTCCAAGGGTGTGCTACAGCACCTGCAACCGCATCAAAAAAGGTTAGTCAAAAGCAGAAGATCATGATTCCCCGTATGACACAAAGCTTTGCCTTGATGGATGACTCAATGGTCGCCGATCCGGAGATATCGCGTCGCGGCAAAAAAGCGCGGGGCACGAGCGAGTATTGAGTTCTTGAGCTAATGAGGCAGACACTTCGGATCCACTTGATATCTAAATGAAGGGAATCGGCAGGCCACCGCCGCAGCGGAGTGTGAGCCCGTTTTCTACGTTGAAATCCCAGGTCCATTTGGTGAATACACCCTGAAAAATCACTCACAGCGGAGTGCGAACATGCGACGTGTTAGGAACGACTCCATTTAACCGATCACCAGACTCCAGCGAAGTTAGGAGCCATTGATCGGTCGGGAGAGACATGCTGTCTTGAGTAATAAAAGGTTGACGTTAAGCCCAAACCAGTGGGCTGCGCCGTGGGCTATTGCCCGACTCTAGGGGGCAAGGCTTTCGATTGAGTTGGTGTTGGGAATTGCTGTGATCTTGTGGAAGGCTTGAGCCCTTCTAGTCACAATGTCTGTGAGCAGCTATATTTTTATTCCCTGTCGCAACAGTGGATAACGGTTATTGTCAAACAAAATGTATATCCATCTGCAACAAGCCAGCTTTTGGTGAGCAGGTTAAATCATTCCTTGATTTAGGAGGATCTTATGCATTTTGAGGTTAGACAATGTTTGGTAGCTATGTCGATGGCTATGTGGATACCAATAAGTGGGTGTGACAC
This sequence comes from Oligoflexales bacterium, assembly GCA_044360315.1. GTDB lineage: Bacteria > Bdellovibrionota_B > Oligoflexia > Oligoflexales > RGVZ01 > CAMDKS01. Next base: position 4,128 of record JBIKKO010000186.1, on the reverse strand, counting down.
GACGCCAGCAACAAGGTCTCATAGCCTTTATGCCAGCGATGATCCGCGACTTGTGCGGGATCTGAGTGATGATGAGTATGCGCGAAAGGTCGTTGCAGCCCAAACCGAGATTGAGTCTGGGCGAGCTCCTGGAGCCTGTACGCAGCTGTTGTTGGCTGAGGGTAAGGACCTTTATGTGAGTGAGTCAGTGTCATCTGAAGACTCAAAGCTACTTGATGCCGTGTGTTCGCTTGATGATATGCAAATCGCACATTTTCTCCAAGAATCACACAACTCGAAAAACTCTTCTAATCAGGGTTTAAGCTTACTCGCAGATACCCTCAGCAAGAACGGAAAAATCAAAGGTGATCTGCGTTACAACAGCTCCAAAGCCAATGAGTATTCTTCCGATTTCGCGAAAAGTGATGCGTTGTTAGTGCGGCGCATTTACTGCGCAGATCGTGCAGCTGAGTCTTATCGGGCATCCGCCAGTGAATCCTTTAAGAGTATTATGTCGCCAATTACGTTGGAAAAGTACAATGCTTGTGTGCGTGCAAAATCTTATGGTCTTTACTGTGATGCGGCAGTTGATAAGGATTTGGTGATGCTCACGGTGCGTTGGGAGCCTAACGAGCTAGTTCGAGATATCTTGCCAATCGTTGCGTTGGATTGGGCTGCAGCTTCAAGTTTTGTGTCAGATAACCCACTGCCGAGAACCGTTGGTATTGGTAGCGGTTATGCCGTATCGTTTAAGCCAAAGGATGTTAAAGCCCCTGCGACCGTTATTGGCCTTACGGGTCATGATCGTGGACGAAACTTTAATTTTTCCTGCCGCATTGATCTTCAAGCCAAGCCCGAGTGGAATCCTTTTCGTAAGAGCCGGCGTCCTGAGTGTGGAGTCGAAGTGGCAAAAGTTGGCGAGGGACCCGAGTGTGGTGTGAAGAGCTACAAGAAACAGCGTTCAGCGGTTTGTGGAATTGAATCCTACAAGGCGTCAAGAAGTCGCGCGTGCGGAGTGGAGTCTTACAACTCAAGACACGACTGCGGTGTGTGTGGACAGGCCTCAATGTTTGGCGGGTGTAAGAAATGTTCAAGCCCATCATTTGGAGTTGAAAAATACAAAGAATGCAGCGATATCAGTCACGGAGTTAACCAATATGCAGAGTGTGAGCACCCATCTCATGGCGCTGCAACTTACAACTCGTGTCGCCACGAAACCTTTGGGGTGGAGTTATATCGCGAGTGTGATGAGAACCCTTAAGCGTTGCGCAAAAGTGTGTGAATCACATTGATGTGTTTGTGCTCATGCTTGTGATTGAAAACTAATGCCGAGAGAGGGATCTCAAGGCATTAGTTGGCTTCGTTTAGCAAGACGGGTGGCTTCTCATCACTGCTGAATGGTTTGGTAGCATTGTTCCAATCGAACCGACGAACCAATCGTCTCCCCTGTCGCAATTCTCGTGACGGTTCCATACAAACTGTTTGAAGGTGCGCAAACAAATTGGCGAGTTGAGCGACTGATGACTTGGCCACACAGCGTGTTATCGACGCTCTCGCCTAGCGGTAAACCGGAGGAGATGTTGTAGATGGTTGCGTAAAGCGAGTTTTGCGGACCACAAACCATGCCATTTCTAGCCTGGGAAGCCAGTTGACGACATAGGGTGTGAGACACGCTACCGCTACCAAAACGATATCCGTCTTGGGCCCGGACTAGATATGAATACAGTGAGTTGATCGGTTCACAGAAAAGTTGAGGAGTGGGCTGAGTTGTGTCTAAACCGAGGATTGCCGATGCCTCCCGCAGCTTAAGCAAGGCTTGAAGAAGTTCCGCCTCAGAGGCTAAAGACGAGTCGACACCGAGAGTGATGGCTTCGGCTTGCGCCCGGATCTTGTCCTTGGTGGTTTGTGCGTGGGCTGCTGGGCTGAAGATCGATGATGTGATGGTTATCAGCATGGCAATGAGTAAGACTGTGAGGGGGTTTGCGTAAAGGTACCCAGAGTGAGACGGGCGTCTTGGAGCAATGTTTGGAATGGAACGTCGTGGGTTGTGTTGTTGCATGATAAAACTCCTTTGATCAAATCATAACGTTATGAATACAAATCCGTCCTTACAATCACCTTTAGGGTGGTGAGTTCATGCTAGCACAAAGCGTTCCTTGTGGCAGCTGAGTCATTTTGACACTTTTTTGTGAAGCCCGCTTTCGGAAGGTAGCCCAAACTCACATGAGTCGCTGGCAGAGTTGCAGGTCCGATAAAGGTCCGAGAGCTTTTGGTCTTCGCGATGGTTTTCTGTCTGTAAGCTATCGCCAAGCGTTAAATGATTCTTCATGTGGCAGGGACTCACCTAGGGTGCTAGAAGACACAGAGTCCCTCTTTTTGACCTTTGAGTGCAGTAAATGAAAGCAGCGATTGCAGCGGTGTGAGGTAAACATTACCGGGATCTTAATCCTAAAGACCTATCTACGTTGTTTGCATCCTGGATTGGTCTTCGCTAAACTAGGAAAGAGTTGCATGTCATTGTCACACGTATCTTTTCCATCAGGAAGGGACTTATAATGCCATTTGGGTGTCGGTTTTCTCAGCGTCAGGGTTCAATTCGTGTGCGTTCGTCTTTTCCTCATCATGAAAACTTCGTATCCCCTGTGACTCCGGGTTCCCCTAGTAATTTTGCTGATGAAGACGTCATGCGTTTTAGCAGTGTGAAAAAAATTAAATGTATCATGTTAGTGCTTAGTATCGTCGCGTGTCGGGCCAGCCGGTCTGTACCAATAGGTTCTGATTTGGTATCCGACTCCCCATACCTAACAGAGCGCCCTTTACTCATGGTTGCAAATGTCGAAAATGCGTTTGATGGCGAGGATCAAGGCACGGAATATCCGGACTTTAAGACGGGATCCTCCAACTGGGACCAGGAGATGGCAGAGGGCAAGGCCCTCCGCGTTGCCAAAGTCTTTCATGCGGCCAATTGCCCTGAGATCGTTGTATCACCAGAAGTTGAAAATCAAGTTGCCGCGGATATGATTGCCAAGGCTGCAATTCGATGTAAATACAAGGCATACAGTGCCAATACTGAACATAAATTTCCAATTGGCGTAGCGATTTTCACGAGTAAGAGGGTTGTGAGCACTGGATTGGTTGACACAGGCTATCGTCCGCATCTGCGTGTTGATTTTGATGACGGACTTTCGTTGATTGGAGTGCACTTTAAATCGCAGCGCGATGGTGGCGAAGACAAACGCCTCATGGCCGCCCAAGCGATCAAAAAAGAGATCGCAAGGAAATCAGCACGACGCTTGATCGCGGCTGGTGATTTCAATACCGAGGATGATTTGTTGGCGGGCACGGGGTTAACAAACTGTACTCGCAGCGCTAAGCCGACCCATGTGTTCAGGGGTGAGTGGCATCAGCTCGATAAGATCTATGCGACACATTGTGGGGATGCCTTGCGTCTCGACGTGCCATTTCTGTTTAAAGACGATAATACACCTTTTCGCAGCGTTATGCGTAAAGATGGTGGACAAACGACACATCGTAATGAGGGCTATTCTGACCATATTCCCTTGGTGATGATGAAGTGATCGACTAGGGTGCATTGGTTGAGCGGTCTTTGCTCCACGGGATGTGGTAGTTTCCTCCGCAGCTGATGAGTATTATTTAACACGCCGTTCTCGGACTCCTAGGGGCGATCGGCGGTAAAAAAAAACAACTATTCATCCAGACTTATTTGCAGGTTGGACTGTCTTTCGATAAAATGGTCGATCATTAAGCGTATTCAAGTCGCACTTGTTTTTACCATTATGAAGGGACTCGTTATGGAATCAAAGTGTCCGTTTTCTAAAAGTCATGGTGCACATGCAACACAGGGAGCTCATTCCAATCGTGATTGGTGGCCAAAGCAGCTTGACATCAGCATCTTGCACCAGCATTCAGCCAAGGCCAACCCAATGGGAGAGACGTTTGACTATGCCCGTGAATTCAAGAAGCTTGATTTTAATAGTTTGAAAAAAGATCTACGCAAACTGATGACCGACTCACAGGACTGGTGGCCGGCTGACTGGGGGCATTACGGCGGACTCTTTATCAGGATGGCGTGGCATAGTGCAGGAACTTACCGCACGTTTGATGGTCGTGGTGGAGGCGGTACGGGCA
>JBIKKO010000343.1:0-6279 GCA_044360315.1 Oligoflexales bacterium | reverse complement strand
GGCAGTGCGGTGGTTCAAACATGGGGTTTCACCCGCATAAACGATGGTGAGTTTACGGTGTCGGTTGTGGCCTCTGGAAATGGAACTATTACGCCGCGGTTGAAGTCAAACGCTGTGTCAGATCCTGCTGGAAATTTTAATCCAGTTGCCTATGACGCCTCCGAAACCGTGGGATATACGGCGGCAACATACACGGTTACTTTAAATCAAGCAGTCGGGCAAACCGATCCTGTGAATAGTTTCCCGGTGTTTACGGTTGTGTTCTCGGAAGAGGTTGGTAACGTCGGTCTGCAGTCTAGTTTCCAAACGACGGATATTGAAGAAAGTGGCACAGCCGACGGTATTACTTGGTCGTTGACGACTGCTGACAACGTGACTTGGACCCTGGCTGTGACTGCTGTTGGAACACCTGGCACGATTGTGCCTTATATTCCTGCGAACCGAGTCATTGACAAATTTGGCAACTCGAACGGCCAATCGACCTCAAGTGACAATTCAGTAACTTACGATATCGTTGCTCCAATTCTTACTTTGACTGGCGTAAGTCCAGCTATTTCTGCTCCGCCAGGGTATCGCTCGGCGAGCTTGACACCAAGAATCCTGGGTACATCGAATGAGCCTTCTATGGTCACATTGTTTTATGATGATCAATGTTTGGTGGCAAAGTCATCAACGACTGTTAACACAGTGTTTGCAAGTCCAGGCATTCTTGTTAACGGTTCAGTGAATGCAAATGCTGCCACGGCTATCTATGGTCGAGCTGTTGATCTCGCAGGGAATTCATCTCTGTGTACAAAATTAATCGACCCCTATACCCACGACGGATTGGGTCCAAGTGTAGCCACAGTCACATCTAGTTTAGACGACAACAATAAGCGTTACTCCTATGTGACGGCTCAGGTGGTGCCAATAAGTGTAAGCTTCTCCGAGCCTGTGACTGTGTCAGGAACGCCGACTCTAACTCTGGAAACCGGTGCTACGGATGCGGTAGCTTCTTATGCAAGTGGTAGCGGTAGTAGTACTTTGATTTTCAATTACACGATAGCTGCGGGCGAGACGGCTTCCGACCTCGATTATACAGGTATTGCAGCGCTCAGTTTGAATAGCGGAAGCATCACCGATAGTGTTGGTAATGCAGCAGTCCTGACCCTGCCAGAGCCGGGATCAGCTGGTAGTCTGAGCGCAAATAAAAATCTTGTTATCGATACTTTGGCTCCAGTAATCTCGTTTGTCTCAATTGTCCCAGCTTCGCCAGGATCGAGTCAGACTCCAGATGTGACGGTTCAGCTTTCTGAGCAGCTGACCAATGTTCAGCTCTATGCAGATGCCGGCTGTGGTGTTTCCTTGTCTGCCGCTGATACAGGCGCCATGGGATCCAAGGTGATTACAACAAGTTCCCTAGCCGTGAATAGCGTGACGTCAATATTTGCAAAAGGAACAGATTTAGCTAGCAACCCCTCGCCGTGTGTTTCTCTTACGACGTACCGTCATGATGGTGTGGCGCCGACGGTTTCTGTCGTTAGCGGTAGTAGTGCTGACGGAGTCTTTGGCTCCGGAAATCAGATCAACGTTACCGTTTCGTTTTCCGAACCTGTCTATGTAACCAATGGGCAAGATATCTCACTCCTACTGGAAACCGGTGCTACCGATACGGCTGCGGCTTATAGTTCTGGCTCAGGAACATCGACGTTGACTTTTGTTTATACGGTTGCGGCTTCTGACGAGTCGTCAGACCTTAATTATCAGTCAGCGGGGGCGTTGACGCTTGGCGCGTCGGGCGCGATTAAAGATAGTTCTGGTAACAGTGCGAGCCTTGCTTTACCAGCATTAGCTTCGCCGCAGAGCCTCGCTGGTCAGAAGAACTATGTGATCGATAAGGCACCTCCGACATTATCGTTCGTCTCTGTGAACCCAGCGAGTCCGGGTATGAGCCAAACCCCGACATTGACAGTGACTGTCACTGAGGCGGCCACAGTGACTCTTCACGGTAATGGAGCCTGCTCGCAGCCAATTTCTAGTCCTAAATCGCTGACGACTGCATCTGGGCAAACGATTACCACAACAACGCTTACTCCTAATGCGACCGCTACAATCTACGGTTTGGCAGTGGATCGTGTGAACAATAGCTCAACCTGTACGCAGCTTGTGGATTATGTACATGATACGGTTGCACCTACGGTGAGCAGTTTTGCGCGGTCTGCTGGTCAGGTATCGCCTACGAACTCGTTAAATATGGGCTTTACGCTGACGTTTACTGAGCCTATGAATGCTTCGACGATCACCGGGAGTGACTTCGAAAACGCTGGGACGGCGACAAATGTGACGTGGGGCGTGACGCCGACGTCTGGTATTGCAACGACATTCACAGTTTCAGCGATTCTTTCCGATAGTGGCACAGTTCAGCCGCGGCTGAAAGCTGGTTCAGTCAATGACGTTGCTGGAAATCTATTCGGTGCGGCTGTGGCTTCTTCGAATCAAGTTGCATATTCAAAGGCGGCATTTACAGTCTCTGTGAATCAGGCGTCTGGTCAGGCTGATCCCGTGAGCGCGAAGCCAATCAGCTTCATCGTGGTGTTTTCTGAGGATGTTGCATCAGGAAGCTTTACTGATTCGGATATTCAGAATAATTCGAGTCCATCCAATATCGCTTGGACTATTACGCCAAGTCCCTCGGATGCTCGCACGTTTACGTTGACAGCTGGTGGATCGTTCCTGTCAGGAACAGTGGTCCCAACTATCAATGCTGGCGATGTAACCGATATTTACGGAAACACTAATGCGGCTTCGACAGCAACTGATAATTCTGTGACATACGATGTGACTAAACCCGTAATCAGCGGCTTAAGTATCAATCAAGGATTAAAGGGCTCAACCTTAACTCCGACTGTGCAGGGATCTGTATCGAAGGCATCAACAGTGACCCTCTACTTTGATGCAGAATGCACGACAGCTCGTTCCACGTCAGAGGTTAACACCGTATTTGTGACTCCCGGTATACCACTGACGGCAAGTGTCAATCAAAACGGCTCGACCACGATTTATGCACGTGCTGTTGATGGCCTAGGAAATCAATCTGATTGCTCAGTGGCATCGCCAGCGCCGTCCGTGGTTTATACCCATGATGGCGCTGGTCCAATGGTTACAACCGTAAGTTCATCCCTTACTAATGGCGATTATACGATTGGTCAGCTCGTTCCAGTGACGGTTACCTTTAACGAGCCTGTTTTCGTCACCGGTGTTCCAAAGATAACATTGGAGACGGGTGCAACAGACGCCGCTGTGACGTTGACTAGCGTATCTGGTTCGACACTGACATTTAATTATACGGTCTTTGCCGGTGATACTGCGGCAGATCTTGATTATATCTCCACATCGGCCATCAATTTGATGGGCGGAGCCATAAAAGACGATGTTGGAAACAACGCCGTGTTAACCCTGCCGTCACCAGGAGGCGTGGGCAGTCTCGCTTCAAACAAGAATATTAAGATTGATACCACCCTTCCTGTAATCACCTATACTGCGATTACGCCAGTGTCACCAGGACGTGTGGCGACGCCACAAGTTGGATTCAGTTTGTCGGAGCCTTCGAGTGCGACGCTCTATTCAGACTCTAGCTGCACTTTGCCCATTTCAACGGCTTTGAGCGGCGTTGTTGGTGAAAATACAATTACAACAAACCCCCTTACGGGCACAAATTCTATCTTTGCGAAGTCGATCGATAGCGCAGGCAACGGTTCAAGTTGTACTTATCTTATAAGCTATATCTATGATGGCGTCGTGCCAGAGGTCACGAATGTGACCTCGACAGCTTCTGATGGTGCTTACGAAGTGGCACAGACGATCCCGATTACCGTGAGTTTTGCCGAGCCGGTCTATGTCGTTGGTACGCCACAGTTGGTGTTGGAGACTGGCGGCGTTGATGCAATAGCAGCTTATGCCTCTGGAACCGGAACCACGGATCTTACGTTTAATTACATCGTGGCTCTCACTGATGTCTCAGGTGACCTAGAGTATTCAGGCACTGGGGCACTCGTACTAAACGGCGGAGCGATCAAAGATATTGCCGGTAACAATGCCTTACTAACCTTGCCAGCCATGGGCGCCGCCGGGAGCCTCTCAGCAAATAAATCAATGGTGATCAGTACCGTAGCGCCAAGTGTTATGTTTACTGGAACGACACCCATAACCCATGGGGCCACAAGGACACCAGTGGTGGCTATGACACTATCACGGGATGCAACTGTGACCTTATATAGTGATTCGGGATGTTCTACGGCGATCTCCAATGGGGCGGCACTGACTGCGGGATCGGGTAAGACAATTACGACGTTTGCTCTTCCTGCAAATGGCTCGACAAGTGTCTATGCCAAGGCCGTTGCAGCCCATGGTAACACACTCAGTTGTAGTGCGGGATCGATTGTTTACCGACACGATAGTGTCATCCCCGGTGTGACTGGATTTGACCTGGCCAGTGGGCAACCAACGATGACAAATTCGGTACCGATGAACTTCACGGTAACCTTCACTGAGGAAATCCTGGATTCGTCATTTGCGGCGAGTGATATCAGTAACGCGGGATCAGCTACTGGTGTGACTTGGTCCGTAACGAAGGTTAGCGCCACCGAATATACAGTTTCTGCGATTGATTCTGGTAACGGTACGATTAAGCCAAGGCTGGCAGCAGGGGCTGTGACCGATCTGGCAGGTAATCAAAGTGGTAGCGTCTATACGTCAGCCAATGAAGTTGGCTACACGGCAGCATCATTCACAGTCACTTTGAATCAAGCTGCCGGTCAAGCAGATCCTGCAAAAACGTCACCCATGAGTTGGACAGCCGTGTTCTCAAGCGCCGTGGGACAGAACTCATTTGACGCATCCGACATTACGTTCACAGGTACGGCATCGGGTGTAGCGTTCACGGTGCAGCCAAGTGCCGATAACATCACTTTCTCGGTAACGGCCACAGCCTCAGGAGATGGAACGATCATTCCATTGATTGCAGCCAATAGTGTTCAGGACCAATTCGGTAACCAAAATGCGTCTTCAACACACACTGACCGAACTATTACACTGGATGCGACGGCACCCACATTTAGTGGTCCGTACACGGTTAGTCCATCGAACCCAGCTGCGACCTTACGGCCAACAATCCGCGGCACGATCAGTGAACCAGCAACGGTAACTCTCTATTACGACGCGGCCTGTGCTACTCCGATGTCTTTAGGATCGCTAAACACGGTTTTTGTAACACCTGGTATTACGGTAACGGGTAACGTTAATAGTAACGGCGTAACCTCTATCTACGCGAAGGCCGTTGACTTGGCTGGTAATGAGACGTGCAGTGGGCAGCTTGTATCGTATAGCCATGACGGAGTTGGACCTGCCGTTACTAATGTCGCAGCGGAGTCTACGTTTAATGCGCGGCATACCTATTTGAACGCACAAGTGATTCCAATCAGGGTTACATTTTCGGAAATCGTTACAGTAACTGGAAATCCAACCATTAGTCTCGAAACCGGTGTGCAGGATGCTTTGGCTGCTTATGTGGCAGGGTCTGGTACCACAACGTTGACGTTTAATTACTCTGTTGCGGCTGGCGAGACATCGGCTGACCTGGACTATGTTTCCACGTCGGCTCTGGCGTTAGCTGGTGGAACGATTAAAGATGCTGTTGGTAACGACGCAACCCTAACGCTGCCTCCGCCCTCTGCAGCAGGAAGTTTAGCCGCAAATAATAGTATTGTGATCGATACGACATCGCCAACGATCAGCTTTGTTTCCATCAGTCCACAGTCCCCTGGTGCTACGAGAACTCCTGCGGTAACGATGAACCTATCGGAGCAATCTTCAGACATAACACTATACTCAAATGCTTCATGCGTTACGGCCGTCTCTACTGGTGTTGCTGGCAGCGCAGGCAACAACGTTATTACGACCAATAATCTGACTCAAAACGGGCCTACGACGATTTTTGCAAAAGTGACTGATCTTGCGGGAAATCTATCTGCTTGTACTGTACTGACGACCTATATTAATGATACATCATCTCCATCAGTCACGGTGGTCAGCTCGTCGTTGCAAGATGGCGCCTACGGGGCCAATGGTGCCATCACGACCATTCCTATTACGGTGACCTTCTCCGAAGTGGTCTACGTTACAGACACGCCTCAGCTGACTCTTGAAACTGGCTCTACGGACGCTGTTGCGAACTACACATCAGGAACCGGCACAACGACATTAACCTTCAGCTACGTGATCGGTGCTTCTGATGAATCACCA
>JBIKKO010000185.1:0-6298 GCA_044360315.1 Oligoflexales bacterium | reverse complement strand
AATTCCATTGCATGAGACCATCCAGGATTTGATCGCGGCGCGCCAGTATCCGATATACATGGTCAACTTTACACAACGAGAATGTGCTGAAGAGGCGCAAAATTTGTTATCAATTGATATCTGTTCGAAAGATGAGAAGTTAAAGATCGCGGAAGCATTAGAAGGGGTTAGGTTTTCAAGCCCCTATGGTGCCGAAATCAAAAAAATTTTGCGGCATGGGATTGGAATTCATCACGCGGGTCTACTTCCAAAGTATCGCGTGGTTGTCGAGCGGCTTGCCCAGAAAGGTCTTTTGAAGGTAATTTGCGGCACCGACACCCTTGGTGTTGGCGTCAACGTCCCCATAAAGACGGTGGTGTTTACGAAGCTGTGTAAGTTCGACGGCCAAAAAGCGGTGATTTTACCCGTGCGTGATTTTCACCAGATCGCTGGTCGAGCCGGGCGAAAGGGTTTTGATGATCATGGATATGTGATTGCTCAAGCCCCTGAGCATGTAATCGAGAATATTCGTGCGGAGTTGAAGGCGCAGCAAGATCCGAAAAAACTAAAGAAGCTCGTACGGAAGAAACCGCCGGAGTTTGGGTTTGTGATGTGGACCAAGGATACCTTTGAAAAGCTTATAGGGTCTGAACCAGAGCCCCTGGTCTCCCGTTTTCAGGTAAGCCACGGCATGCTATTGCAGGTTTTGTCGCGAGAACATGGTTGCGAGCAGATGCGTGAGTTGATTCGGGCTAGTCATGAAACTCCAGAGTCCAAGTATCGTCAGGGTCGCCTTGCCTTTAAGATGTTCAGGTCGCTATTGGAACGAAATATCATTGAGATTGTTAAGGATCCTAGGCGTTCGAAAAATCTGCGGGTTCACGTTGACCTGCAGGATGATTTTTCGTTGTTTCATCAACTTTCACTATATCTTCTTGACGCCGTCAAGGCGTGTGATCCATACAGTGAAAGCTACGCGCTCGATATTTTAACGTTAGCCGAAAGTATCGTAGAAAATCCGGAGTTGATTCTACGTCGCCAGCTCGACCGCCTAAAAACCCAGAAGATGGCTGAGATGAAGGCCGAGGGCTTGGAGTATGAAGAGCGTATGGCTGAACTGGAAAAGCTTGAACATCCGAAGCCTAATCGTGACTTTATTTATGAAACCTACAATGCGTTTGTTCGCGCGCATCCTTGGCTTTCTAGTGACAATATCAAGCCAAAATCAATTGCTCGAGAGATGTATGAAGGATTTATGAATTTCCCTGAGTATATTCGAGAATATGATTTGCAACGCTCTGAGGGTTTGTTACTCCGGTACCTGTCGGAAGTCTATAAAGTATTGGTACAGACAGTCCCTGCATCGGCAAAAGACGACGAGATGGAGTCCATCATTGATTATCTTGGAGGAATCATCCGGCAGGTGGACTCGAGCTTACTGGATGAGTGGGAGAAACTTAAGAACCCGAATGCAAAAATCGAGCAGGGTAGGCAAGATGAAGTCCCTGGGTCGACTGATATTACGCAGCGAAAACGAGAGTTTTTGATCGCTGTGCGTAACGAGTCTTTTCATTTTGTTAAATCCCTGGCTCGGCGAGACTATGCGCAGGTTGCCGACTGGATTCGTGAAAACTTAGGAAATCCAGATCAGCCCTGGACTCAGCAAAAGATCAAGGAGTGGTTTGAAGGTTATTTGCTAGATCACGGGCGCCTACTCTATGACCGGGTCGCGAGGGGGCGCGACTTCTTTACCGTTGAGGAAGACTCGGCTATGCAGTGGACGGTGTTCCAGACGTTAGTTGACGAACACGGTACCAATGATGTGCGGGCGGTTTTCATGGTGTCTCTAGAGGCGTCGCGGGATGCGGGGCGACCAGTTTTGCAGTTTTCTAGGTTTGAGGGTTCAGCTTAGGTCAATTGTTTGAACAGCTAGCCCGACGGGTGATGGATTGAACAGCCAGTGATTCTTTGGCAGGGCAGAGATTTTTTCCCATAAGACCAGGCCTTGATGAGGTGGTTCTTAGGTCCTGCGATTTTCATTGCTTGCCTATAAGGTGATTGGTTAGTCTACGCCACCAGCATTTTGAGTGCCATTGGTGCCGCGATGATTAGGTCCGAGCTACGTAATTAATTTTGTATAAGGTGACGTCTTGATGAATTCTGCGCACAGGAGCTACAAGTATTATGACCTGATTATGGCCGTCTTTGTTACGGTTCTGCTGTGTTCCAATTTGATCGGGGTCAGTAAGGTTGTGACCTTAGGTCCTGTGACGTTTGGCGCCGGAAATTTGTTTTTTCCCATCAGTTATCTGTTTGGAGACATTCTCACGGAAGTCTATGGTTACGCCCGCTCGCGGCGGGTTGTGTGGGCTGGGTTTGGAGCGTTGATTTTTTCTGCGTTTATGTCCTGGGTGGTGATCCACCTGCCTCCCGCGGACGGTTATCATGGCCAGCAAGCACTAGAGCAGGTATTCGGAGCAACGCCCCGGATTGTGGCGGCATCGATGGTCGCTTATTTTGCTGGCGAATTTACGAATTCATTTGTTCTGGCGAAAATGAAGATATTGACCGGCGGCCGTTATCTTTGGGCTAGGACCATCGGCTCGACGATCTGCGGCGAAGCCGTCGATACGTCCTTGTTTTATCCCTTGGCTTTCTTGGGGGTATGGGATCATCGCTTAGTGTTAACGGTCGCGCTAACGAATTACGTGATCAAAGTGTTGTGGGAGGTGTTGGCAACGCCGGTGACCTATCGTATTGTTGCTGCGATGAAGCGAGCCGAATCTGAAGACTTTTTCGACTATAAGACGAATTTTACTCCCTTTAGTTTGAAGGTTTAAAAGTGGCCCAGCTCGCGCCTACAGCTCCGGCTGGACCTGTGCAGTAGTTTTGGGCTGTGAGGATAAGCCAGGCCTGAGTTAATCGTGCGCCCGTCTTTGGTATATGCATCTGAAATCATTGAGAATAAAATCGCTAATATTTTCTTGTTTAAATTTTTTTCATCAAGCCGACTGCCTCTTCATGATGTCTAACCAATTATGAGGAGGCTTGTATGATTCAGTTTGCTAAGGTGTTGAGTTTTTGCGCGGCACTGGTTTTAGTCGTTTTGGCTGGATGCTCCGTTGAGCCAACGGCCAGTCGGTCTTCACAGGGCAATGCCTCCGAGGCTCCACCTGAAGTAACCTCAGATGAGTCGTTAGGGCTTGCCTGGAGCGCACTGCCCGGAGCAACGGCCTCTTGTACGGTAGGAAATGCTTCGATTCCACATGGTTCTTCATACCCGTCTACCGATGGTTGTAATCGTTGTACCTGTAATAATGGTCTGTTAGCCTGTAGTACGTTGCAGTGTCTGCAGACGAGTACAGCAGCAGGCAGTTGTTCAGTAGGTTCTTTGTCCATTCCTGATGGCACAGCATTACAGGCCTCTGATGGTTGTAACACCTGTAAGTGTAGCAAGGGATTTTTTGCATGTTCCCTCCTACAGTGTGCGATATCAAAGAAATCATGCGTGGTCGAAAATGTTCAAGTCGGACATGGTCAACAGGTGCCGAGTGCTAGTCCCGGATGCAATTCGTGTTCTTGCAACGACGGCAGCCTGACATGCTCCGTTACACTCGGTTGTAAAGTTGGAAACATCTTCCTGCAGAACGGTAAATCACTTCCTGCCCGTGATGGCTGTAACACTTGTACATGCTCCAATGGCTTCTTGGCGTGCTCGGCACTGCAGTGTCCTTCATTGAAGTAAGATTTATACCCGCCTCAAAACGGAGCCTAGAGCTTGTTCCTGCATCATTTCCTTGGTGCAGGAACAAGTGCTTTTTTTCGATGGCAGTGTGATCAGTCATTGGCCGTCCGGAAAAAGCTTGAGACCCTATGGTTGTGGTGTCTGCTTTGAGCGCTCCAATTCCTTTAGAGCGTTGATTCGATCTGGCGTATAAGGATGCGTTGAAATCATGCTTGTGAGCTGATGTATTTTACTTGTTTCATGCTCCGCCATCTTCTCGAAAAATTCGAGGGCGCCAGCTGTACGATTGAACGTTGATCGTACAAGCTCAAAGCCAAATCGATCGGCCCGCAACTCTTGATCCCTAGAGTATGAGTTTTCCATCATCCCGAGAACAAACTGCGCTACACCTGAATCTCCGCCGGTCAGGATACCAATAGTCAGCGACAGCAGTAACTTGCGTCCGAGCCCCCGTAAAGGGTCTCGGTACTGGTGATGGCCGAGTTCATGGGCCAACACCATGGCAAGCCCCATATCCGACTTCACAAGATCGAGCAATCCTTGGGTCACCATAACTGACCCTCCGGGAGCAGCAAAGGCGTTTGGTGTGAGGCTTGAGGAGTAATAAAGATTGAAAGGGAGCTTGCGAAGATTGTTTGCCGATATTAACGAAGCCAGAAGAGTCTGACACCGTTTGAAGTCTACAACGGATTCACCTGACTCAGGTTTAAAGCCCGAGGCATTGAGAACTGTTTCTGCAGAAAACCACCGTGCCTCTTGATCGTCTGAGATCTTGCGGGCGACCACATTGCTGAGTAAGCCTGCCCCCCAATAGAGGGCAAGACCTAGGACTGTAACGCCGAGCAACCACGACAACACCTCATGCCAGTTCGAGTCATGATCGACGCGGAGTGCTGGATTTGAAGCGCCAAACGTTGGTTTTTCATGATTGGGATTCATTGAGACCTCGGTTTGCCTCAATTGTTGTTTTCAAAAAAATCAAGATCGATACTGATAGCTGTCGCTAAAATGACAGCCCGTTGCGCTGCTGTCCAAGGGTGTTGGCCAAACTCGATCATAAAATTATCCGCATCTGTGAAGTACTCCTTGAGTGCTCCAGTCCATTTTTTGCTGATTCTAGCCACCTCGTTGCCAGCTGCGTCACGGACGGCGAATGTCCATATTTTAAAGACAGAACTGCGGATTTGAGCGAATATTTGTCCCTGTGGGTCTCGAAGATCATAAATTTTAGTCAGTATTCCGAACCTCCGATGACAGGTTCCTAGGAGCGGTCCATGGGGTGTTCGTACCGAGATATCAGAGAAAAAGAAAAAGAACGGTCGACTAAATTCCAGCAAAATCTTAGTCGATGCGTCAGCGACGTGAATCAAAAATGGTCGGTGTGACTTCAAAATCCAGCGCTTCAGCAGTGCCGCAAGTCCCGTTCCCTGTTCTACCACACTGCCACATGGGGCCCCTGATGCGTCAAATAGTAAGTATTGATTTCGCGTTTCAAATCCAAGAAAGACTTCCGTTAACTCGCGTTTTTGTTTTATGACCAACTGTTGCCCTGCCGTGATGGCTTGTGTCAGGTCCGATGGAGGTTTTAGCTCAAAGCTATTGGATTGCGCCGCTGTCTTTGATGAACGTCCCCAGAGTGCCATAGATTACCCTTCCAAGAGTTAGGATTCTAAACGATGCCTACCGTCTACTTATAGGTCCTCTGATTATACATGTAATCTTTTAATAAATGCAGAGTGGTACGTTGAATTTCTTGACGTCAGAAAAGGAGGACCGCCCCGTATCGGAATAGTCTCGGGTATAGCCGGTGGTCGCAGTGATGCTATCACGGATTGAGCTTTGTAACCGGTGCAGTGTGACCATCTCAAAAAGACGCTTTAAACTGCGTCAGGGGGGCCTTTCAGAGAAGCGGTGTAAACAGATGCCTGATGGACTCTAGTGCCGAGGGGCTTCATCGGGTTGAGAAAGTCTAAGTTCCTAAATAATAGAGTCTTTTTTAAATTGTCTTAAACAATCCGAACGACTTACCGATCACCCCTGTGGAGGGCAAAAAAAATGCTATCAAAATATATGCCAATCACTCTTTTAATCCTATGCTTCGGATTCAATTTTACGGGATGTAAGAGAGCGAATTCAAAGCTAGCAAACAATGAACTGTCATGTTCGTCAGAGGAGTTATCTCAACTGAAGGCAAGGTTGGCTCAGCTGCAGAGTCAGTCTGTTGCATCTGTGACTGGTTCTCGGACTCTCCAGGGCCAAGTTACAGAGCGAAAGAAGCTCGCAAGCGACTTTGCGATGAAAGAGTCTTGGGTCGAACAGAGTCTTGATATGGCTTTGTCAGGTCGCTCGGGGTGGGAGGAACACATGGCCAAGGGATGTAATGCTTACTCACTTAATAAGGCCGAGGAGTTATGTCGTAGAAATAAGGACTGCTACAGTTATTGGGGTTTCGGGTCAATAGATAAGTCAGGAGATCGGTTTCTTGCTTACCGGCAGCAAGAGAATCGCCGCTGCGCTGAAACAATCCGAGGATACGTGGAACGCAATGCAACACAAGCAGGTGTTGCTGATCAA
>JBIKKO010000184.1:0-6474 GCA_044360315.1 Oligoflexales bacterium | reverse complement strand
TTCAGAATAGTACATATATTCAAGTCGTCATCCCGCGGTTGGGAAACGTTGTATTCCCAAGATAACTCCTTGTGTGAGGGTGGTTGCTAATGGCGGAAGTGAAGCACATTCAGACGCATTATCTAGTTAAGAATGTAAAAAATTTATCGATTTAGCTCGTCGCTACTAACCGCGTGCAGCCGTTATACTGAAGACCATCTTGGTCAGCATCTCAATGGTACGATCATTGTAGTTGTCCCATTGCACAACTAGATCGGCTAGGTGCTTTGTCGGCGCCACGTGTAGATCGTGCATCGGCTTTACGCTGGCCAAATATTGTTTGATGACGCCGTCATTGGTACGCCCCCGCTCAGGCGCTAGGATAACGTAAAAAAGCATCGTCCAATCGTTATTTTTACGGCAACGCCTTAGTAGCTGCGCCCTCCTTGCCGCTTTTAGCCAAATAGCCACATACGGACTTTGGACCTCTATGAGATCATATACTAGGGACCACTCATGCTGATCTCATCATTGAATTTCCACCTTCACCCCAATACGTGCCCAGTACTAGTATCCCGGCTTTCCTGGCCGGGTACTGGGCACGTACTGTGGCAAATTGGAATTTGTGATTTGCCAGAGCACTTTGAGTGGATGGAGGGCGTCCGGAGACCTTTAGCCAACGTCCAAGGGTCGGGTGCCAAGATCAGAACCGAGAAGACCAAAGCGACCAGTAATTTTGGCATCATGATTTGGCCTCTGTGGCTTTAAACATGCTTTCGATGGCAGTAGGCGGTCAAAGGGCTGTCAACAGCTGAAAGAAATAAGGCCTGTACTAGGTGTACACCTTGTGGTACATTTAAGGTTGGAGGTGATTTCATGGCATCCACAAATCCAAAGAAGCTTCGCGCTGAACTCAAAGATTTTTTAGACCTGGCTGTTAGCGAGCCAGTGCGCATCCAACGCCGCAACGGCGAAAATTTTATTTTAATGAATGAAGAGACCTTTGCTGGACTTCAAAATGAGATCCTCTCTTTGCAACGACGCTTGCTTGGAATGTCAGAGGCGGCCGAAGGCAAAGGCACCGAGCACAAGATCGGTGATCGTTCTCGCCTAAACCGTTTTAAGAAGAAAAACCCTGCATGAGCCGGCCAACAATTATTTTCACTCCGGTTTATGAGGAAAGTCTTCGCCGGATTGAAGACTTTATTTATTGGTCATCTCAGGACCTGGTCGCACTCGAGGCCTTTGCGGACGAACACGACCGTGTGTTAACGTTTATATCAGAAAATCCAACGACACCCGCAGTACACCCAGCGAGTGGAGATCAGTCCTGGCCATTCGGTGAAGGACGCTACCGCCTATTCTTCAAATACCTGTCGCGTGGCAAGGAAAAGCTAATCTATTTGATCCATCTAATCGACAACCGGCAAGCAAACATCGCCATTTATCCCGGCAACAAAATGCCGACCTTTGACGAGCCTTAAGAATTTCTTTTCAAAACACCCCACGCCACCGGATACTCCCGAGTGACTGTCCATAGTTCAAATAGTAGAGCATTGCGCCTACTTGGTAAGAAGAACCTTGCACTTGCATTAGTCGGTTTTTTTATCTGTGGCTGGGTCATTCCACCTCGTCATTTTAATACCTATGCTTGAGGTTAGGCAATTCGGATCGCCATTTTAGGTTGACGGGCTGCCTATGGTAGACATATTCTATTGCATATGTGGACGATTTATGAAAAAAAGACTGTGACCAAAGCCCTGGATCGCTGCCCAGATGAGGTCCTGGTCAGGTACGAAGCTTGGAAGCGGATTGTCGAAGTAAGTGGGCCTAGTGGATTGAGATCAGTTAAAGGCTTTCATGATGAGGCCCTAAAGGGTGAATGGGCTGGTTACCGATCATCAAGGCTTGGCATCAAATGGCGCGTTATTTACTGCGTTAAGAATCAAGAGCTGGAGGTTTACGTCATCGATGTAAACCCACATAAATACTGAGGCGACGAATGGAAAAGAAAATTAAAAAATCAGAATTCGCTCGGGCCAGGACCAAACGGCCCGTGGCTCCCCATGAAATGCTTAAGACATTAAGAGAGCTACAAGGATTAAGTCAAAATCAGCTTGCTGAACTAACCGGCATTTCCCAATCAAATCTTTCCGCCCTTGAAAGCGGTGCCCGTAAAATCGGACGTGAAAGATCCATAACCCTTGCAAAGGCGCTAAAGGTTCACCCCGCGGTGATTCTGTTCTCAGATTTTGACATCAACGCCGTAGCCTGATTCTTTGTTCATTTTTGTGACCTACCCCACGCCACCGGATACTCCCGGGTGACTGTCCACTAAAGTGGGGGACTTCAGTTGGGGGTCTCTATGGAATGTATTGGGGGAATGACAAGGAACGTCTTTTTTCTTCGGGCCTAGCCGAGTGTAAAAAACTGTTAAAGTTGATAGGCAGTACCGCGGAAATCGTGGTGTCTGGTGATCATATTTGTGGGGTTAATGGCGTTGCTGGAACGAAGAAGCCGATGAAGGCGCCATTCTAAGAGGCTAAAAATAATGGCCATAAGTGCAAAAGTTTGTACATTTGGTTCAATGTCATTTAGGAAAGGACATCGGCCGTGTGAATGACTTTTGCATACAAAGCATTAATATTGGCAAGTGTGAGTCTTTGAACTCTTTCGGCTTTCAATAGCTTCCCATCTGTGTCTCGAACATCAAACATTGCGGTGGCGTCACCCACCACGTAGGTGTCAAACCCAAGGGAAGACGCGTCCCTAGCGGTAGCGTCGATGCATTCATTAGCGGTGAAACCAACTAACACAATATTTTCCGGTTCCATTTGTTTTAATTTAGCCTCCAAATCAGTTTCAGCAAAAGCGCTCGACTTGGTCTTCTCTATAACCAAATCAGCTCCCTTCGGCTGCAAGCCCGGCAAAAATTCACAACCGCCAGATTGTCGATAAAAAATGGAACTTATATTATCAGAAACATGTTTAATGTGAATGACAGGTCTTTCATTAATGCGCCAGAAATGTAGCAACATAGAAATATTTTGTTCCGCCTCGGTATTACTTCGACCGGGTTGAGTCGCATCTAGCAAACCGCATTGAGCATTGACGATGACCAAAAGTGATCTGATTGAAAGATGTTTTTCACTTCGTGCCCTTTGGGTCTCCGCAGAGAGCAATTTGTGATAGTTCGTAATAGCTGATTTTGTTGCAATGTTGATTTGATAACCCAAGGGGGTCAGTTCCCACCGGCCCTTTATTTTGGCAAGAACGGGATAATCCTCGGCGATTTTCTGCAGCCCACGAGATACCACAGACGGGTCTCGGCACATGCTTTCAGACAGGGCTGCCAATCCTGTGCATTCCCCGAAAGCCAGAAGAAGTTCAAGCTGATCTGATGATAAAGGAAATTTGTGCCGTCCCATGCCCAGAAATATAGGTTAATTTGGCGGCGTTTTCAAGACTAGCGCAAACCCAGTGACATGCAAATTTTGCATGAATACACCTGCAATATTTGCTGTGGGACTACCCAATAGCTTTCGGTACTGTTGAAATCTAACAACAACAAGGAGTCGAACATGAGAAAGTCAATTGTAGTAGCAATAAATGTCATAGCGATTTTAACCGGTTTTACCGCAATAGTTGGTCAGAGTTGTGCCCAAGATGGGGGTGAGCTCCCCCATTATGCGATGCAACATGGTTTTGTATTATCAGCAGACGATAAATTTGCTAGTCACCTCGTGGCAAACGGTCATCATAGTCGCCAAGTTGAAATCACCGGCCAACTTTTGATTGAAGACGAGCAAGAAGGGCTTACTTACCGAGAGCGAAGATTGCAAAGTAATGGAAGTTCCTACTTTTTATTTCAAGCCCAGAATTTAGACCTTCCAACTTTATCGGTTGGGCAGGCACTAAGGGGGCATATCGTTGAATCAAAAACTGGTTTCTACGAACCACAAAATAAACTAGTTAGATCAGCCGTATTTCAAGTACGAAACATCCTTTTGAATATTCCAAATCCATTTTTCCTCGAAGAAGCGCATCGGAATTCCGCAAATCCTTCTAAATGCTCGTCACAACAGGAAAGTCCCTACTCGAATGCTTTGCTAAACGCGATCACCAAAGAAAAAAGACACTGTTGCGATACTGGCGAAAAGCCATGTAATTGGAAGTGCTGAAGGAAACTCAGGATACCGACTGCTGCTATCCAAACCGAAACTTGCCGTTATTTTTTCGACACACCATCTTGCGGAAACAACTCCACAAGATGGTGCTCCAAGTTTAACTCTATGTTGGTGTTAACCATCACCACCCAAAAGTGAAGTCTTCTTAACCATTGCCATAGTTTGATCATTGATTAAGCGGCTCATCCTAGCCATCGGCACCACTTATTGAATACAAGGCTGTCTACAAAAGTTTTGAGCCCAGAGATTATCGGTCTCCAGGCCCACTTGGTTGTTTGCAGCCGCCAAAAAGAGCAAACAAACAACGACTCTCAACGAATCGTTGCCAAATCAGAACTTTGGCTGCTGTCCAGTTGTTTTTTTGGATTGGTCGTCAATGGCTCTAGAATTTCTAGGAATTAAAGTAACTTGTCATAATTGCCACGCCTGCTTGTCGTTGTGTCGCAAATGCTGGAGGGGGCATTGGTATTGTTCCACCGAGTGCTCTGCGAAGGCTAAAGCCCTCAGACGTCAGCGGGCTTATAAGCGCTATCGAGAGTCCGATCAAGGTCGACTAGCCCAACAGATGGCCCAGCGTCGCCATCGGAAGCGCAAGCGTGATGCAAAAACCGTTAGAGATCACTCTTCAAAGAATTCAGGGACTTGCCTAAAACAGCCTCCTACTAACCAGTTACCAATGGAGGTAAAGAGTGAATCATCGTGTTTTAAGTGCCGGTTATGCGGCAGAGAGGTCCTGGCTTTTATCGATGGGCGTAGGTTTTTACGCCCCATCTGGACAAGGGGAAGGGGGAAATCATGATTACCCCTGAAACCAAGGCTGAGATTAAGCGTCTCTATCATGCGGAGCATTTCACGTGTCAAGCAATTGCTGAGCACCTGGGTATCCATCATTTGACAGTTCGCAATGTGGTGCGTCGGGACTCCATGGTGGTGTCTGCGGCAGCCCCGGTGGCAAAGCTGTTGGATCCATTTGTGCCATTTATGAAAGAGAGGCTGGAGCAGTATCCTAGGATTCGCAGTCCGAGACTGATGCAAATGCTTGTTGACCGGGGATTTAAAGGATCGATCAATACCGTTAGAAGGGGCTTAAGAGAGCTCAGATCGACGAGCAAACGACGTGCATTTCTTCCGATCAGCAGCTTTGTTGGCGACGAGGCACAGGTCGATTGGGCCCACTCTGGAACAATTAAAATCGGTAATGCTGAGGGGACGCAGATGTTCTGAGTTCCGGAGTTAAGAAATACCCTCCCTTCGGCGTTACAAACGGTGTCAGGTAATAGACTGTAGGACCCGGCGCACCCGAAGCCGAGTAATCATTGACCATCTGCACAAGACTCGGAGTCGCTGCCGCATCCAAAACGGATGTCACTTCACTTGCCAAATAGGACCTCATTTGTTGAGCAAAGAACTTCTTCGTTGCATCTTTATCGTCTTGCCGCTTAACCGCTCCTGGTATTGATTTCAGATGCACATGGGACTCAATGAGTCCAGGAATCACCAACCGGTTTTGCAGCTTTAGAACGAGTGCGCCCTTAACGTCCATGTTCCTACCAACGTTGGTAATGACACCATTTTCAATCTTGACCGCCATGTGGTCATCGATGGATTCCCGGGTTCCGGAAAAGATCCTGACATCTTGCAATATGATTGGACGTCGCCTCCCTTTCACAGTCGAGATGTCATGCTACCCCGCCTGCACACGAAAACTCATCAAAAATATTGTCCCCTTCATGGTCACCTTTGCCTAAAAACCTAGCTCTTGTCGCCGGTAGACGGACACCTACGCCCCCCTACTCCTAACCAGCACAATGATGTACCAGCTATTACACATCATAAACATCATCGAGCTCTCCAGTTGATTGCCGTCTCCTTGGCGGACCCGTTGAAACGATGCCGAGTCGTGAAAGTGTCTCCGCAATCTTTTGGCCGTGGTTGATCGCATCATCGACAATCATTCTTGTACCGCAGAGGCAAATCTCGGAACCTCACACGTGTATCAATAAAACACGTTAGCGCAGGCCGAGTGCCGCCAGGGATACACGTCCCAGGTTTTTAAGAACATTGGAGGTCGCCAAAGCCGATGGTAGCTACGACAAGCTACTTAAAAGTCTTCAAAAAACTGATCTGATTCTGTTTGATGATTTTGGCCAGGCAAAACTTCAAACCGAGGAGGCAAAAGATCTCTTGGAGATCATGGATGACCGTCATGGAACTCGCTCATGTATCATCACAAGCCAGATAGATAGCTGCAAGTGGTACGATCTTATCCCGGATCCAACGATCGCCGATGCTCTTCTGGATCGCATCA
>JBIKKO010000049.1:0-19775 GCA_044360315.1 Oligoflexales bacterium | reverse complement strand
TTGAAGTGACCAATAAATCACTCATACTGGTCAATAACTGCTATAATGACCAGCATGAATGATTTATTGGTCAAAATCGCATCCTCACAAAAAGAAGAATTCCTGGTCACCCCATATACTTCAGAGATTGATCGAGAGCTCCAGGCGTCAGTCGTTGCGGCGCTACGCTCTTCGCAGATCAAAGTGGTCATGGGGCCGCGGCGCTCTGGAAAATCCACTTTAGTACGACGATCGCTCCAAGATGTGGATTTCGCTTATTTTAATTTTGAAGATGATCGACTACCAGAATCCATCGACACCGATGAGCTCCTAGTTGCACTGACTTCCGTCTGGGGAGAGCAGTCGGTTTTTTTCTTTGACGAGATTCAGAATCTAGAAAGATGGGAACAGTTTCTTCATAGACTACACAGGTCCAAAAAGAATCTTATTGTTACGGGATCCAATTCGAAGCTCCTCTCACGAGAATTAGCGACGTCGTTAACGGGCAGATTTTTAAGCTTTATATTGCTGCCCTTCAGTTGGGAGGAATCCAAACGAGCGAGTCAACAGGAAAACACCGAGGCTTCCTTTTTGAGTTATCTCCAGAATGGCGGCTTCCCTGATGTAGTGCTAAATCGTGCCCCCGTGTCTCAATATTTAAGTCAACTTTGGCAAGCCATCGTTGCGCGAGATATCGCTCAGCGTTACCGCGTGAGAGCTACGCCCGCGCTAAGAGCTCTGGGAGAACTGATTCTCAAATCAATAGGCAGCCGAGTATCTGGTCGAAGTTTGCAGAAAGCCTTGCCAAACAAAATCAGCAATACAACGCTGGAAAACTTTCTGTACTACGGCGAGGAGGCTTTTCTTTTTGTAATGCTTAATAAATTTGAACCTTCGCTCGCAAAGCAAAAAAAGGCCGACAGAAAACCTTATGCTTACGATACCGGCTTTATAAAAGCTGTGCGACCCTCACTAGTTTTTGCGATGCATGGTCAACTACTAGAGAACTATGTCTTTCTAAAACTGATTAGACAAGGTGCGGAACCAAATACCGATCTTTTCTACTTCCAGGGTCAACATGCTGAAGAAGTAGACTTCGTGGTAGTGAAGCCGGGCGAAGCAGCGGAACTCATTCAAGTCTGTTGGTCTATGCAAGATCCTGCCACTTACCAGCGAGAAATTCGCGGCATCATCTCGGCAGCTAAGATACTCGGGGGTAAGCTCTGCAACGATTCTCACGTTTGATGAATCTTTTGATCTGATAGAAGAGGGGGTCAAGATTCAGGTACGAAAAGCATCGGAGTGACATCCTCTCCAATGAAGAGATTCTTTCTAAGATGAAAGGTCTATTGCTCCTACACTGTTCAACCCAAACAAAAACCACATCACAGACCTGACTGTTTGTGACGGTGACTTCAGATAAAATGATATCAGCGCGCGCGTTACAACGATCACTTACAGATCGTCGGCTTCTCGAGCTTTGCTGGATCGACCCCAAGACTGATACTGGCGTAACTCTGGCAAAGACTTGTCTTTTCCGATGCACAGCTGCCTGCCGATGGGCACTGGGTATTTATCTTGGTCGCGACCGCCTTGGCGTAACTTTCATTCATTTGACCTTTCAGGGCCTGCGCCTGATAAGTTGTGTCAGACGACGAGCCTCCGGATGATGTCTTTAAAGCGCTAGCCGTCTGCCTAAGTTTAGTAAGCTGTTGACCAATCGCCGAAGTCACGGAAGAAGGAACACCAGCCACCTCAAACGACTGATTTACCATGATCAATCCATTTAATGCCAAAGCGAGCTGAGAAGACTCATTTGTTGTATCAAATGATGCATCGACAATTGTCTTCAGCGACGTGACCGCCTTTACGAGATCTGTGGCAGATGCAAAATTTGTTTTACTAATTTTTGACGAGACTGTTTGAACGCCTGTGGTAGACGAGTTACTTGCAACACCGTCAATCAAAACTCCCTGTTGGAATACGAGCGCCTCAATCAAGTGCAACAGAGCAAACGATATATGCGCTTTCGCACTGCTAAATGATGTGTTTGTCTTATCAGGGCAGATACTCGTATCCGTATGCCGGAGATCGATGGACTGCGACAACACAACCGATCGACTAACAAATGGGCAAATCTTGCGAATACCCTTGTCGAGGGCGGAAAGTGTACTCACATTGGCACGAAGCTCGTCTGTGACCTCACTTGGAATATAGACTTCCGTCACACCAACAACACTCAAATCGGGAAATGATTGCACTGACCCGAGGGCTGCCTTATCTGCATCCGACAGATTTAACAGCAAACAGCTTAGCTGTCCCAATGAATTGGTGGAACTTGCACCGCCGGAGGAGGACGATGAGCAGGTCGACGATGGTGAGCTTCCTGAGCCTTGTTTTGATAGCGACGACATCTTTCTTACAACTTGAAAAATATCAATTCCTGCTTGGCTTAAGTAAATATTGCCAAGAAGAACTCCTGCATCTCCGTTATTTGTTGTTCGGTCGTAGGCTTTTGTCGCCAAGTCCTCGGCAGTATCGAAGTCACCGCGGTCATATGCAACCTGCGCACGCTGGAGTAGTGCTGAGTACGAATCATCTTCTGTTCCGAAAATTTTATTAAGATTAGCTGAGCCACAGCCAATCATGAGACACGCACACACAGACGTCACAAGAAGACCAACTAATCGCCCCTCAATCATCCTGACCACCTTATCCACTAATCTGCATAATAGATTATTTTTTCGCCATCATCAGTCACATGATACTTCTCGCGAAGGATCTTCCGTGCATAGTCTTTACTTTCCTTAATTCGATGAATTTCGCCACTAAGATGCTCATTTTCAGCCTTCAAATTGGCTACGGTCTCTTCCAATATGTATTTAGACTTGGTCAGAGAAAAATATCGGGCAATCGATGTTTCACCACGAAAAATTCCCACTACAATCACAAACGTAGCAAAGCAATAAAGAAATCCTGCACCACGATCAATCAGTGCATTGACAAATGTAGCAGGCTTAGCTCTCCGACGAGAGACCAAAATTCACCTCAAGTAATAAAAAACAGGAATTGGATACTTTAATTATAGCACTTAAAGTTTAGATGTCGTCAGATGCGGGTGATAAATGATGGGCTTCCACGCGACGCAGGCCGATGCCCTTGAATCGAACGATCACCTTGGGTCTACCATAATTAGTCTCGATTTGCTCAACGGTACCTGGACCATAGGTCGGATGCTTGACGCAGGTTCCAAGCTCAATCATTTCAGAAGAATCGCCATATTCCCGAGCATAATCGTAATATTGCCCACCGTCGAGATCTTGCCGTTGATGGGAAGGTTTTGACGTTTCCTCGACAGTTGAATGTACGCCCGGGGGAGTCAAAATGTTGACATACTGATCAGGAATCTCCCTTAAAAACCGGGAGACTTGATTAGCCTGCGTCTGGCCATAGGTGCGACGCATGTAGGCTGCGCTTAAAGAAAGTTTCTTTTTGGCGCGCGTCATACCGACATATAGAAGCCTTCGTTCTTCTTCCAGTGCAGCCTTATCGTCATAACTATTAAAATGAGGTAGCAGACCGTCTTCAAGCCCCACTAGATAAACACGGTTGAACTCTAAACCCTTTGCCATGTGAAGAGTCATCATATTTACTCCACTGACATCACCTTCTACGTCACTTGCTAACATGGTAGCCTGAAGCCAGTCGGCCAATGTGGCTCCTGTATGTGCCGCAACGTATTCTGTGATAGCGGATACAAGCTCCATGACGTTATCTTCTTTTTCCTCAGCTTGGTCGGGATACTTCTTAGCCAAATAAGAAAAATAATTGATCGATTCAATCAGTGACTCTAGAAATTCAGGCAACGGCAGCGCAGCCATACGTAACTTCAACGATTCCATCAAATCGATAAACACTGCGAGCTTACTAGATAGCCGCGGCAGTCCCTCTCCCGCAAGTTCTCGCGCAGCCTCGTAGGCTGAAATATTTTTTCCTCGTCCACGAGCTAAAACCGTATCGACAGCCGTGTCACCAAGGCCTCGGCTTGGAATATTAACCGCACGCATAAAACTCACATCATCCCTTGGGTTAACAATGAGCTTAATATAGGCCATCACGTCCTTTACTTCGACTCGGTCGTAAAAGCGAACAGTCCCAAAAATTCGGTAAGGTATCTTTTCCTTCCGCAGAGCGTCTTCAATCAAGCGACTTTGACTATTGGTTCGGTAAAAGATTGCTACATCTTCGTACGGGTAAGAGATGACTTCTCTTTTTATTGTCTCAGCCACCCACAATGCCTCAAACTCACCATCTGTTTCATAGCGAAAGTCGATAAGCTCGCCTTTTGGATTTGACGTTTTCAGCGTCTTATCTGCACGCTTTAAGTTGTTGCCCACCACCGAAGATGCCGCATTGACAATTGTGCCGGAGCATCGATAGTTTTCTTCCAGCTTGAAAGTTTGAACATTTTTATAGGCTTTATCAAAGTCAATGATATTTGCAGGAACCGCTCCTCGCCAACTATAGATGGACTGATCGTCATCACCTACCACAAAAAGATTCTCATGGCGCTCGGCAATATGGCGCAACAGTTCAATCTGGGGCTTATTGGTGTCTTGATACTCGTCGACCAAAATATATCGGTAGCGACTTTGCATGATACGTCTCACGCGCTCATTCACCCGAAGCAGAAGAATCATATTCATGATCAAGTCGCCAAAATCCATGGCGTTTGCTAAAGCAAGGTTCTCTTGATAGGCTGCATAAACCTCAACACCACCTTCTGGCATGAATCCACGAAAAATCTGCTTATGAGTTTCTCGATCCGATGGAAACAAACCCAAAGTTTTTGCGTGATTTATAGCATGTCGATACTCGGCTACACTTGTATCCTTGTCCAATTTAATGTTGCCGAGTTGAATAATTTTTTTAATGACCGACTGTTGATCCGTGTCATCATAGATTGAAAATTCTGACGTAAACCCCAACTCAGGCGCAAATTCTCTTAGCCACCGGGCACAGGCTGAGTGAAACGTCGATATCAAGGCTTTGTCAGCAATAGGTGATAATGCCAACACACGCTCACGCATTTCGCCCGCGGATTTATTTGTAAATGTCAGGGCCAAAATCTCCCAGGGCGATATTCGACACTCATCAATCAACCAAGCGATTCTCGTTGTGATAATCCGAGTCTTCCCGCTACCGGCGCCAGCAAAGACCACCGCTGGGCCATCGCGATGTAAGGCGGCGCTGCGTTGAGAAGGGTTCAGCCGATCAAGAAGTTTTGAATTCATAACGTCACTTTATTCAACCGTTACTGATTTTGCCAAATTCCTCGGTTGGTCCACATCGGTTCCTCGTTTTACAGCTATGTAATAGCTCAAAAGCTGCAATGGAATCACTGACAAAATCGACTGCAGTGCCGCATCCTTCACCTGTGGACACGGGATATAATCGCGACAAAGGTCTTTAAATTTATCGTCTTGTAGATCACCCACCCCTATACAGACGCCTTCTCTTGCGCGGACTTCTTCCACGTTTGAGATCATTTTCTCATAATAACTATCGACTGGAGCAACGGCGACAACGGGCATATGCCTATCAATCAATGCGATTGGCCCATGCTTTAACTCACCGCCTGCATACCCCTCGGCATGAATGTAAGAAATCTCTTTCAACTTCAGAGCACCTTCAAGAGCAACCATGTAGCTTGGCCCGCGCCCAATGAAAATAAAATGATCGGCCTCGTAATACTTCGCAGCAACATCTTGAATGAGCGGCGCAGCATTTACCGCTCGATCAACCGCACTCGGCAAAGCCCTAAGAGCCTCCAAAGCCTTTCGGTAAACGTCCTCAGTCACGCGCGACTTCTTCAAACCAATGGCAAGACCAAAAATATAGTTACATAAGACCATACTCGTAAACGCTTTAGTCGAAGCAACACCAACCTCCGGGCCGGCCTCCATATAAAGTGTAGCCGTCGCTGCACGCGGGATGCTGGAAAAACGCACATTGCAAATAGAAAAAGTCTGACACCCCAGGGCCGCCGCATGTTTGATACACGCCAACGTATCTGCCGTTTCTCCTGATTGAGTGACAGCAATCACCAACGTATCTGCATCTAAGTGCGGCGCTCGATAGCGAAATTCACTAGCAAGCTCTACCGAAACCGGCACTCCAAAAAACTGCTCAACGGAATACTTAGAGATAAGTGTTGAATAATGAGCCGTACCGCAGGCCACATAAACGATCGACTTAACGCGGCTCAAGTCAAGATCATCGATACCCATTTCTTTGGTGTTAATCTTTGCTGTGGCAGGATCTATCAAGCGCGAGATGGTATTAGCGATGACGGCAGGTTGCTCGTGAATTTCTTTGAGCATATAGTGTCGATAGCCTTGTTTCTCTGCACTGGCGGCCGTCCAATTCAGCACTGACGGCGCTCTTGTCAGCTGTTTTCCGGAAAAGTCCCAAAGCTCGACACTTGACTTTGTCAAGCGACCGATCTCACCGTCATTAAGAAAAATCACAGACTTCGTCAACGGTAGTAACGCCAAAGCGTCGCTTGCAAAATAGTTTTCTTGCTCACCAACACCAATGACGACCGGAGATCCCTGCTTTACCAAATATAACGCCTCAGGGTCACCAGCCCAAAGAATTCCAAGTCCGTAGGCTCCTTCCAAACGAGCGATCACATTTCGCAAGGCGGCATTCATGCTTGGCGTTGATCTTAACTCTCGGCTTAATAGATGTAAGACCACCTCTGAATCGGTCTCAGACTTAAAGACAAAACCTTCCTTTAAGAGCTCAGCTTTGAGCTCCCTGTAGTTTTCAATGATCCCATTGTGGATCAAAGCCAATTCACCAGAAACATGAGGGTGAGCATTTTGCGTTGTTGGAGCACCATGGGTTGCCCAACGGGTATGGCCCATTCCGACAGCGCTCGACGGAGGCAACTCCTTAAGATGGACCTCAAGACGCGCTAGTTTCCCATCACTTTTGATCGTAGAAATTTTACCGGACTCGATCGTCGCAATTCCTGCGCTATCATAGCCTCGATACTCGAGTCGCTTTAGTCCTTCAAAAATCGTCCCTACACAAGCCCTTACACCAACAACGCCAACAACTCCACACATACCTAATTTGTTCCTTTCTAACCGTTATATATCACGATCTGCCAGGCAAGCCTGGGCAGGGATAGTCGCAAGAGACTTGACCGAGGATCTTGTAACAACGGCATGAGCACCCACCCTCACACCGGCGCCTAACTGGGCATCCTCAAGTACCACTTGCGCCCCGATGATGCAATTGCGAGAAATCCTTGTTTTACCTTTAATCTGCACACCAGGATCAAGAGTCACGTCTGGCTCAATAACAACATCCGCCTCAA
Organism: Oligoflexales bacterium; assembly: GCA_044360315.1. Classification (GTDB taxonomy): domain Bacteria; phylum Bdellovibrionota_B; class Oligoflexia; order Oligoflexales; family RGVZ01; genus CAMDKS01. The sequence continues at coordinate 12,406 of JBIKKO010000049.1, read as the reverse complement.
CATACACCGTCTCCGGCAAGCGTATGGTCACGCCATGACTCATAAGACTGGCAAGCCGTTGCCGTAGCATCATTGTTTCAACCTGCGCCAATTGCAGCCGATCGTTGACCCCTTGAAATTCAAGCTCCTGCGGAGTTTCAAAAATATAGGCTGGGTGACCAAGTTTTACAGCTTGGCTAAAAATATCGGTCAAATAATACTCACCCTGTGCATTGTTTGGGGATAAGTCTTTCAAAAGACCAAACAAGAGGTCCGTCTTAGCAAAAATAACACCACTATTACAAAGAGTTATCTGCTTTGTCGCAGCATCTGCATCGCGTTCTTCAACAATACCGCGCAATGCACCTTCAGGCGTCTTTAACATACGTCCATAACCCTTTGGCTCATTCATGACCATTCCAATGACCCCAAGGCCGCGGCCAGACCCCATGACCGCTTGAATAAAATCCCGAATAGTCTGAGGATTGATGGCAGGAGTGTCGCCGGCACAAATCAAAACCCAATCGGCGTCGGAGGAGACCCCTGAAACCAAGACACTGTCTGCCCAAGGAGGACATTGAGCCTTGGCATAAGCCTTGGCCGCACTGGCAACCGCGTCACCTGTGCCCCGTTGGGCCTTTTGAACCGTAATTCTTGTCCCCGGATGCCGGGCTAGCAGCTGGGAGAAAGGCTCCACCTCCGTCGATAAGACAAGAGTTGTGTCGGTAGCGCCAGCTTTCTTGGCAGCATCCATCACCCATTCCACCATGGATCGACCCATGACAGGGTGCAGAACTTTTGGTAGACTACTTTTCATGCGCGTGCCTTTGCCGGCGGCAAGGATGAGTGCTGATATTGTGTGACTCGTGATTTTAGATGTTTCAGTCATCGTGCTCCCAGTTCATGTCATGGCTGATTTCACTTGCAAATAGGTCAGTTTAGTCCTTTTGTATCTATTGGTCACAGATTTTTTGTTGCGGGACTGGATTGCCTAATCAATGAGGTGGAAATTCTATGGGACTATTTGATTTTATTAAAAATTTAGGCGGTAATCCGGCCTCTAAAATATTAAAAACTGCCGAAATCGCCAAAAACCCTAAAGCCATCCGCGAAGATCGCTGGGCCGCTATTGAGTATCTAGCAGATGAGGCCGCCGACGCAGATAAAGCCGTTGAAGCACTTCTTCAGCGCTTTGAGTTCAGCATTGAAAACGGCATCAACGACACGCGTGAAAAAGAAAAAGCGATGGAAGGCATTGTCCGCCGAGGAGATCCCGTTCTTTCGATTGTCTTGAACCACCTGAAAAAAACAACGCGCATCGCGTGGCCTATTAAAATCCTAAAGGCAATCGGTAAGAATGAAGATCACATGATTGAATGTCTATTGAGCACGCTCGAATACAGCGATGTATCATTTGACCAGGCTAGAACCGACAAAAATTATGACATCCTGTGTCACCTCGCCGACTATAAGAAGCGTGGTCTAAAAGAAAAGATCACTCATTTTCTGTCTGATCCCGACGAACGAGTCCGTTACGCCGCCGCCGAAGTTTTAATGGAGCAAGATTTAGGCGAAGTTGGTGATACGTTGGAAACGCTGATGCGAGATGCCAATCCAGATAACTCTCGCATACGGCAAACCATCGTGCGCAAATACTTGGAACAAGGCTGGCCAATACAAAACGCCGGCGCATTCCCTAACCGTAACGTCATTGGTCCCGTTTTTGTAAACGAACAAAATCGCCTGTTTGTTAGTCAGGCTCACTTAGGGCAGTACGAGTGACGGACTTTTCGGAAATAGACCCAAAAAAACTTTGCCAAGTGGAAATTCATGCCACGCGCCTCGATATCAGTCGAAAATTCTACGAAGAAGTTTTTGGCTGGAAGGCCGTTCCAGCCGAGATCCACAACTACCTAGTGCTTGATGTGCCAAACGACTGTCCTTTCGGCATAAGCATTGTCCCTTCCTTAGGAGCAAAAACATCAAGCGGCCAAATTATTCTCTACTTCGAGGTCGTGGGTGCCGAAGGCATCGCAAATCGCGCCGAACGTTTCGGGGGCTCTAAAAAATTCGGGCCTACACGTCTGCCTGCATACGGTAACATCTGGCAGATCACTGATCCAGATGGACATCGGTTTGGTCTCTTTGAAAAGCAAGCACCTACCACGCAACGATCGACTCACTAATTCCAAAACTTTTTTCGATCACGGGGATTGTGGTAGACTTACCCCCATACTAAATATCAATTTTTGGAGCTTCCTATGTCGGATGTCTTGTTTAACCCTCTCAGAGTCGGTGATATCACAATTCCAAATCGTATCATCATGTCCCCACTGACCAGACAACGTTCAGGCAGCTCACGTGTACCCAACGATTTGATGCGAACATACTACAGTCAGCGCGCTGGCGCTGGGCTAATTTTAACAGAGGCGACAAGCGTCGAACCAATGGGTGTGGGGTATAAAGACACCCCGGGCATCTGGAGCCAGGAGCAAGTCAAGGGATGGAAAGAAATCACAGAGGCCGTCCATGCAAAAGGTGGCCGTATCTTTTTGCAGCTCTGGCACGTGGGCAGAATCTCAGACCCCATGTTTCTTAACGGAAATTTACCGGTTGCGCCAAGCGCCATCGCCGCACGAGGAAACGTCAGCCTAGTTCGTCCTCAAAGACCGTTTGTAACGCCGAGAGCGCTTGAGACCGATGAAGTCAAAGCCATCACTCAAACCTTCAGACAAGCAAGCCAAAACGCCAAACAAGCCGGCTTTGACGGTGTGGAACTCCACGCTGCAAACGGTTACTTAATCGATCAATTCTTACAATCGTCCACGAATACACGCACAGATCAGTATGGCGGATCACTCGAAAATCGATCTAGGCTTCTTTTGGACATCGTCGATGAATTAATTAAGGTTTGGGGTTCTGGCAGGGTAGGGGTACACCTAGCACCAGCATGTGACTCGCACGACATGGGAGATGCGAATCCACGGGAGACATTTGTTCACGTTGCTCGCGAGCTGGGTAACCGCAAAATTGCCTTTATTTTTACCCGTGAGCCACAAAGCCCCAATTACCTGACCGGCGAGATCAAGAAGGCATTTGGTGGCGTCGTCATTGCAAATCAAGGTTTAGACCTGACAAAGGCCAACGAGTTAATCGCATCAGGAATGGTGGACGCCGCTGCATGGGGTCGATACTTTATTTCAAACCCTGACCTGCCATCACGAATCAAACAGGTGAAAGCCTGGGCTCCATTCAATCCTGAAACGTTTTACACGGAAGGACCCACGGGTTACACAGATTATCCCTCCGCGGAATAGATAAAATTGACCAAGATTTACTGAAGCTTGTGAATAAAACATTGTCGTGAGAGCTGTCACTCTCGACGGCTCGCTTCTGTATACTACGCCAGACAATCGAGATGATCATGCGTCATCATAACTTCTGCGCGCGCAAGTAAGGCTCAATAGATAAACATGCTCACGTCACCTATTTCGAAATAGGTTCTCACGTCTCCCGCATCCGGCTGATTAACTCATTATTCCATTGACAGCTCAACCAGGAGATCCTTCAATCATATGCAGCGAGAGTAGTATACCATCTCGGGTTGTAGCGCAGTTGGTAGCGCGCATCGTTCGGGACGATGAGGTCGTGGGTTCGAATCCCGCCAGCCCGATTTTCATTCACTGGCAAACCAAAGACCGCAATCATCCCGGCTCGTGCGAAATCATTGAGAAATTTTTGGTTTGCCTATTCTCAATTAAATACCCTTGGCAACGAGTCTGAACCAAATGCTGTCAGTAAAGTCGCCATCTACTGTTGCGCAACACTTTGTTGCAAAACCTGTTGCGCCAGGCTGACCGAATTGATATTACCTGCGCTCATGAGAGCAGAAGTCATAAAAACCGAAAAGGATTTCTTCCCCCTTTCACTGAAAGAAGCGCTTCAGCTGGAGCTAACAAAGCGCTGTGAAAAGAGGCCTGGATATTCTCTACGAGCTTTTTCACGATCCTTGCAAATTTCTCCATCGTCGTTATCTAGAATATTGCGCGGAGAACGCACGGTTTCTCAAAAGAAAGCGCTTAAGCTTGCAAACCAACTTGGTCTTGGTCCACTGAATATTGAAAATCACAAGAGCGGACGGATAAAAAAAACGAAAGACTTTGCGAATCTAGAGCTAGAAAAATTTGCTGTTATCTCTGATTGGTATCATTTCGCCATCTTAGAGTTAACACAGGTAAGTGATTTTCAATCCGATCCAAGATGGGTTGCCAAGAAACTTAATCTCACGGTTTCGGAAGTCAACATAGCCATTAGCCGACTTAAAAACTTAGGGTTAATTGCGGAAACCAACGGTAAGCTCACAAACATTTCAGGCAATAATACGACTTTAAATGACTCAAAATATAGCAGTAGCGCTGCAAGGAAAATGCAAAAACAGATTTTGCAGCAAGCGTTGACTGCTGTTGACGAAGTACCCGTTACATCTCGGAACCAGACTTCGATGACCATGGCGATAAGCACGGCTCGACTTCCAGAAGCGATTGCATGCATCAAGAAATTCCGCCGAGAAATGTCTCACATTTTGGAACAAGATTCGAAAAAAGATGCAGTTTATCAGCTTAGTGTTTCGTTATTTCCCATTACAAGAATAGATAAGGAGAAAAATAGTGAAGTACAAAATTAGTTTATTGGCGTTGATGATTAGTTCTCTTTTCTTGCCGCCAGCTTTTGCGGGTCAGGAATCCGGCGGTGGCATTTTAATTTCAGCACAGTTTGCAAAGGTGGGAAGAAAAGCAATTGAGTTTTTAAGCAAAGGCGACTCTAGCCTGCATCTTCAAGACATCTATTCAAGTATTTCGCAAACCAAAGTAATCCCAGTTGAAGAGATTTGCTATACCGAGCCAACCTTGGGAATTAAATACTGTGAAGATGCTCATTTCGATGCGGACAACAACACGATTCTGTTGGCTTTCAAGAAATGGAGCGGGTTTTCTTGCGCCGAAAAGCTTGTGTTGTCTTCTCACGAGTTCTTCCGGGCGGCTGGACTTGAGGGGGAAGATTATAAATATTCAAGTCGTTTTACCGACCGCTCCTTTGTCGTTGATCCAATCGAAGATCCGGTGGAAAGAGCGGATTTATTCATGCAAATTCAACGAGAAATCAATGTGTTCTGTGAATATCTTGAGGCCGAGCAGAATACGTCTCATTAATTTCAGAATTTTATGGAGAAAACGATATGAAACATTATCAACTTTGCGTGGCCGGATTATTTCTATTCACTGCGACTTTTGGCTATGCTGGCGACCTCAGTCAATACAATGGCACTCATAGTGTTACCGAGTATAGTTGGTGTCATGGGCCTCTTAGTCAAACGACTCCTGGGGCATGCTCATATTTCGGTTGGCACCAAGTCGATCTCGATAGCATTGTGGCGTTTGAATTTAGTTTTACTGACGAATCTAAATTTATAAAAATCGTGGATACCAATGGAAATAGTTGGGGACGAAATTTACTAGAATGTGTCGAGTATCCGCTGAGTCCCGGTCAGTGTCATGTAACGATAACGGAAAGACCAGAAAATGGTTACTCGATCCATTTTACCGATTTACCGCCACACGCATCTCAAAATCAGAGTATGATCATGGGACTTAACAGCGATGAATTTTCTATTTTTGGGCCAGACAATGCCTTAATGATTTTCAAAGTATCGAAAAATCACTAACCCGATTGAATGCTTCATGGGTATTTTGGCGATGTTAACAGCATCGCCTTTCCCCATTTCGATGCTTGCGAATCCTTTAAGATATATAGCTGAGCAACCCGAACCGAACGCAGGATTGTCGGTAATTTGCCGGATGAGACGATGAGAATAGCTGCCAATTGAATTAACGATCTGAGTCCCATGACTGATCCTCCTCAAGATTGAGTGATTTATTTTTGTGGCGCTCGACAATCGAACGTATTAACGAATGCTCCCAAGCCGTCCCCCCCGGTTCTTAAATCCCTTGCCATTTAAATGGCGCGCGATGGCTGAATACGAATTGCCACTATTCCAAAGTCGCATGACGAGATAGACAATCTCGATCTCTTTGGCGTCCACCATCAAGCGTCCTCGAAGGTTCTGATAGCCATAGGGAGTGGGTTCCTGTATTGCGTTTCTTGTCCTTTTTCTGCTCGGGTAACTGGACGCGATTTGAAGGGCGAAGATCCACTCCGGCCTCGATGAGTGTCTTTCGGATAAAAGTTTTCGACCGATCGAGCCTTCTCGCCACTTCTCTTAAACTCAACCCTAAAGCGTAAAATTCGACAGCCTTTTCGGAAATTCCCCGTTTACTGAGTGATGGAAGGATAATAAAATCATGATGTTGTACGGGTTCGCCGTTTGTATGCTTACCCCGACCATGTTTTTGAGACTCAGTAACAAGTGGATTTTCAGGACGAGAGCATCGACGCGGGCGACCATCAATCGAATCAATCAGTTCTAACCAACTAAAATAACTTGGAGCGACTTCGAGTCCGAAATCGAAACCTTTCCAACCATTTCGCGAAATTTCTGGGCGATGCTGCCATTTGCTACCAGTTGGTGCTACCAGCTTAGAGGTCTCCGGCCATTCACAGCCCGCTCCGTTGGGGTATTAGGAATTTCATCCAATGTCCTGCCTAGGCTTCGGGATAGTTTTGGACGAATAAGACTGCGTGAAAGAATCGCCAATTCCTGTCATCCCAAGTGAGTTAAGCGAAGCTTAATGAGCGTATGGGATCTGTTCCTAGTCTCGTCATTGCCAGCTGCGTAGCAGCGTCGGCAATCTTTAACGCACAAGTCTAATGCGTGATAATCGCCAGACTACTTCCAAGTAATAAGTAATTCCATCTGATGTTCTTTTATGTGGTTTCTAGGAGCAGGCAAGCACCCTGTTACACCATTTGGCCTAAATCCGTGCGGATATAGAGTCTTTTCGCCGGTAAATTTTTATCCCCTACATCTAATAATACTTTTCTAAGGCCATTGTCAGCAGCCCATCCCACGATCGAATGAGTAAATCCCCTAAGCCCTTACCTCTCGCCGAAGGAGAAACCCACATCGACAATAACCAGCAGGATTTGCGGTCATTGTCATCAAAAGCAACACGAACGATGCCCAAATCTTTCCCTTCAATCATGCCGATAAATGTTAATAGGTCGTTGACTTGCGAGATCCAATCTGAATCTGGACGCGCGTATTCCTCGGAATAAATACTACCAAAAGCGTCTGGTGAGTCTTGTAGGGATGCCAGGCGAATTGCCTTGAATCTTATCCAGTCACTTGCGCTAAGTTTTTCTACATTCATTATGTCGCAAAAATTTATCAATTCAAGTAGCTCTTAACGCTTCATTTTTACCTTATCTAACATAGCTTATGGTTGAAAAAAATGACACGCTTCAAGTGCCATTATCCCGCAAAATGCCGCTAACTAGAACAGATCCCGCTCGTTAAGCTTCGATTAACTCACTTGGGATGACTAGACTAGGTATAGATCCCGTACACTCGTTAAGCTTCGATTAACTCACTTGGGATGACAACATCAAATGGGCGAACACTTAAATTCTTATAATTCTTAGTTTTGCTTGTTTAATACCGCCACATGAAACGATTTGGTTTTTTTCGTGAATAGTGCGGGAAACTCTTCTGCGCAGTAGGGCGCTATTTCGTATGTATCGTTTGGTGTCCAGATTGCAAGTGGTCCGATTTCTAATCGAATTTTTGGCCTTATGTACGCGTCAGAATATGCCGAGGGGTATCTGACTGTGATTACTTGCGGATCCTTCGGGTCAAGATTTACTTGCGCGACAGGATAAAGGAGTTGCTGACACTTGGGAATGAGTCGCTCTCTAATGTAATTTTGCGCAGCTGTTTGGAGCTTAGTATTGAATAGATCCTGTTTAGTGCGGGACCTCGCCTCTTCAGGGTCATCATTCGTGATTTCCCTCCAGTCCAAGATTAGGTCGATATCCTCTGAAAATCGCTCGATGAGGCCAAAGACTTTAGAAAGGGATGTTCCATCTTTAAATAAAATTTTTGGTGAAATCTCCGAGTCTGCAAAAAGTTTTGCCAAAACCCAGCACACCCAGAAGTCTTTTTCAGCCACTGCATTGGAGATGCGTTTACGTGACGCTGTCTCGCGGAACAGATCTCTGCGTTGGTCGTCTGGGAGGATTGCGACGGAGTCCATTATGTTTCTTCCTGGCAAATTTTTGCGATTGCTGCCTGGATCCAGCCAGTGGTGATCTTTGTATCACGCAGTACCTTATTCCGTAAGCGAGGATCTAGCCACTCTCTAATGGCTAGAATGACATCATCGCTAATTCTATCGGAACCGAGTGCCTTTAGTGCCTGCACGATGATAGAACTCTCGCGGAGTGAAAACCCAGCGTCTTTCAGTGACGTGTGTTTGAACTGAATGGTGTTTTGTCCAATTATAAATTTGCGGCTTGGTCCGTCCGAGGCGTAAAGCACCATGGCCGGAATTTGCTCGGAGAGTCCCAAGAGGCTGAGAGCAGTAGCGCCGTTAATTTGAATACGCCACCCGAATTTTCGCGCAATGGCATTCGCCACTGAGTCTAGATCTGGGCTTAGCGTCTGGTTGAGGAGTTTGCTGTGCTTTGGCAGATCATAGATGCCGCGACAGACCCGCCTGATGGTGCCATTTTTTGCAAGTCGGTGAAGGGTTATGTCAATCGCGGCCCGGCTTCCCAGGTGGGAGAAGTCCTTGCCTGAAAATGCCCAGCCAAGACCATGGGCATTTATCGATCTAAGTATCCGTTTTTCAATGGAATTATTCAAAAAATGAGAGCCTCTCTTGTAAGAAAAATTATATATTTTTCCTTACAAAAAGTCCATAGCATTTAGGCGCTTGAGGATGATCTGGCTAGCCCCGGACTTGGCCTTCTTAAAGTCCGACAAGTTAATCTCAATGGTCTTTCGAGCCTTGTCAGAGGTCTCAGTACTGGGCTTAACGTGCGCTACAAATGGTTTTCCTTACATGCTTCAGTATCCATCGACGGCACAGATCGCTCAGGTCTAAGACAGCTTTTTCATTACGGCGCAAGATCATCGGTGAATCTGTCACTCTTGAGTTACATGAATCCTGATGACCCAGATCGAAGTGAAGTGGAACTTAAACTTAAGAGAAAATGGAACGACGGCACGGAGTCGTTAATATTCAGTCAGCGTGACTTCGTAGAGAGACTCGCTGGAGTTATTCCTCCCCACAGTGGTTTAATCTAACCAGATTTCACGGCGTATTTGCTCCGAATCATGCTTGGCGAGGCTTTGTTGTACCAGGTCCAACAAAGAAACGAACTTGTCCGGCCCATGATGAGCCAAGTGACACTGACCCGCCACCAACCGCCAAACCATCAACAGGTCGGGCACCTGGCGAATATTGGTTGCCATGGGCTGACCTCCTGCGCAAAACAGTGGGTGTCGATCCAGAGATATGTATATGCGGAGCGAGAATGGTGTTGGATGATGCGCTCACCGACGGTGATAAGATTGCTGAAGTGCTTGCGCGATTAGGAATTATTTCAACGGGTCCACCCAAGAGGCGGCAATCAACGGGTGAGCTCGATTATGTATATGATGTGTAAATGCTGGTGCCTCAATGTGCTGGTTAGGAGGGCGTGTGGCCTCATGACCGTCAGCAAACGACAAAAGCTATGGTTTAGGCAAATGTGATCAAGGTGCGGGTGATATTTTTGGTGAGTTTGTGAGCGCAGGAGGGGTAGCATGACATCTTGACTGGGAAAGCGTGCAGACAAGATATCCGTAAGCCTATGATTTTGTTTTTATTTTTCCTAAGCCCCGTAAATCCCAATGAAGTCCTGGCGTGAATCTGGCGGGATGCGGTACCAAAACGGCGTGAAATCGGATGAAGTCGAATGAAACGGGATAAAGTCTGTATTCCTTTCCGCCCAGAGGCTTCGGCGGAAAATTCAGTAACTTGTCAAAACACCCTTTTCGATTTCGACCCCCCTCATGTCCACTTCCTAGGCCGCCATCTATGCCGGCCTTTTTCCATGCCCCCATTGAACCGGGCTGGCAAAAAACCTTCTCGCCATAAGTTTATGCAAATCATGACTTCAACTCCATAAATACATATGCTAGCCTCTTTGATGGGATGGCTTTCATTATTTTGCGGGATCTTTCTATGTACATCAAGCGTTCGATGGAATCCGTGCTCAAAAGCGCGTTGAAGAAGTTCCCGGTCGTCACTGTTGTGGGGCCACGGCAGTCCGGCAAAACGACCCTGCTGAAGCATGTCCTTGACGGCGTTCCTTATGTCAATCTGGAGTCGGTTCGTGATCGTCAGTTCGCCGAACAGGACCCCATCGGATTTCTCAATCAGTTTGACAAGGGTGTCGTGCTGGACGAGATCCAGCGAGTGCCGGAACTCTTGTCTGAGATTCAGGTGCGCGTCGATGACAAGCCACGGGCCGGGCGATATGTGATTTCGGGGAGCGAGAACCTGGTCGTTTCGCGCCACATCTCGCAAACACTGGCTGGAAGAACCTCGATTCTCAAGTTGATGCCCCTTTCGCTGTCGGAAATTCCGTCGGTCCCACGATTGGATGATCTCATGCTCAAGGGGTTTTACCCGCGCGTTTGGGCGTCCAAAGTGACCCACACCGACCTCTTTTCGCCCTATATTGAGACGTTCGTAGAGCGCGATGTACGCGATTTGTTGGCCGTGAAGAATCTGGCCCTGTTCAGGAAGTTTTTGAGATTGTGTGCGGGGCGTGTCGGGCAACTGCTGAATAAAGACAGTTTGGCCGGCGATGTGGGGATATCGGCCAAGTCCATTGAAGAATGGCTGAGTGTTTTGGAGGCGACATTTGTTCTGGTTCGGCTTCAGCCGTGGCATCGGAATGTTGGCAAGCGCCTGATCAAAAGTCCCAAGTTGTATTTTTTCGATACGGGATTGGCGTGTCATTTGTTGGGTATCGAGACCGTGCAACAGCTCCGGCACCATCCACTTCGAGGCTCGCTGTTTGAAAACATGGTGGTGGCTGACATGTTCAAGGCGGCCTATCATCAGGGCGAAACTCCCAGGATGAATTTCTATCGAGACTCCAACGATAACGAGGTGGACGTTGTTGTCCCCGCCGGTAATCAGTTGCAACCGATCGAGGTCAAGTCGGCGGAGACCTTTGATACAACGTTCCTGAAGGGGTGTTTGTCGTTTTCCAAGGTGGTAGGCGATGAGGCCCGTCGTCCTATCGTGGTCATGGGCGGCGGACCCGCGCAAAAGCGCACCAACGTCCATGTGATGCCTTGGGGGCATATGCGGGATTCTGGTTGGTGGAGTGGAGAGTGATGGGGCCGGCGATGAAAAACACTTTGGTCCGTCGATTGGTCTTCGGTCTGACTTTTTTGTTGGTGAATGCGTGCGTGACGACGCCCGACGTGAAGGATACTGTCGAGCCGGCCAAGGCGACGACTCTTTTGCTGGATAACGACGCGCTGACGCGTATGCGAGCGGAAATCAGCCGATCTGGTCAATCCGCGACACGAAAGCTGATCGAAGCCGATGCCCGACACCGTATGAAGTGTGCTTCGTGGTCTGTGACCTTGAAGGACGGCACACCACCCAGCGGCGACAAGCATGACTTTATGACCATGGCGCCCTACTGGTGGCCCAATCCGGCGACAAAAGACGGATTCCCCTATATCAAGCGCGACGGCGAGACGAATCCTGAAGTCAAGCGTTTCGGTGACGAACAGGCGCTCAACAGCATGACGTGTGTCGAGCAACTGTCGTTCGGGGCTTTTGTGTTGAATGAGCGTCAAGCGGGCGATAAAGCGGTGTCCTTGCTGCAAACCTGGTCTCTCAATGCCGAGACCCGCATGAACCCGAACATGCGTTTTGCCGAAGGCATTCCCGGGAAGACCGTGGGTCGCGGCATCGGCATCAACGCTGGGCGCGTGTTTTTGCGCGTGATCGACAGCGCACTTCTTTTGCGTGACGCCGGATTTCTCCGCGAGGCAGATGACAAAGCGCTGCGACGGTGGTTTGGCGAGTATTTGGATTGGTTGCTGACCTCGCCCGAAGGTCGTTCAATCGCCGACGAGTCCAACAACATCGGGTTGATTTACGACGCGCAGATCGCGAGCGCGGCCCTGTTCTCGGGGCGTGAGGATGTCGCGCGTCGTGTGTTGGCTGACGACAGAATTCGATTGGTGCGAGATCAGATTGAACCGGACGGCAAACAACCGGCGGAGCTGGAGCGAAATCGCGCGTGGCATTACAGTTGTTGACAACATCGCGTATATCTCAAAAAAAATAATCGATCAGAATCGATTTTAGAGGCCAAAAAATCTGATTTCAAAACCCATGTTATGATGTTCTGCACAACAACGGAAAAGCAGAACGAAATGACAATTAGTAAA
>JBIKKO010000048.1:0-19811 GCA_044360315.1 Oligoflexales bacterium | reverse complement strand
CATGATTTTGAGAGGTTACGACTTTCCAGTTCATCTTACATCAGTGAATTTTAATTTATGAACTCCTTTTCCCTATTTCCGCTCTTCCCTTCTTCAGCGTTTGACTCGGTTCTGCGAATCACCCGTCTGATACGAATTTTAGCCGCTGAAACATTGATAATGAGTCCAACTTGTAGACGAGTTGCCATTTGACCGCGGAATGGGGGAAGGGCGGAGTTTGGGAATGGTCGTATTCATAAGCCCCCGTTAGCCCACTAAACCATGTGATCGCCAGCGACATTGTGCCATTTTTTGAATTTTTTGTGGAATCTCTTTGATTCAGAGGATTGACTCTAATTTTCTGATTTTACTAAACCTGACTCCTTCATAACTTGTTCCGGGTAGTTCATATCGAAACCGGCGCGAACAAGGTTTAGATGGTGCGACGTTTCTTTTTTGCCAAGAAAACTGTGAACCGGGGCCAGAAGTCCTACGCAGAATGTCTGACCTCGTAATCCCCGAGTGTTGTGACCTGCTCAAGGAAACCATAGTCTCCCTTGGAGAGGCTTGGCTTACGACCTCTTTTGGACATACGAAACTGACTCACAACCTTACCGGCCTTGCCTGCTTGTACCACCTTCACGCGATAATCATGCGCCAGCTCACGAAATGCGCGACGGATCTCCGACGATGTTTCAAGGGCAACAACCCAGTCGCAGATGCTCCCAAATGGCGTAAACTTGTGAAGCTCTTGGAGAACCTCGCGACCAAGCTCCTTATGCCCAAGATCACTCGTCACTTTATACAAAGCGATTAGATGACGAGCATAGGCCTCCCCGGCTGGGCAAAGTGTCGTTTCCGTTCCCAGTGATATTAAATGTGAACCCAATTCATGCATGAAGAGACAAAAGCGCTCAGACTGCTTTAGCATATGCTGCTTGAATGTCTCATGCAGGATTTTCTGCGTGTCACTGCCGGCCTCAAGGGCACAGGGAAGATTTTCCAAAAGATACTGGACGGCGACCCTTTCGCTTTTCTTGACAAACAATTGTTGGAACAAAGACTCCATAATGGAGTGGCCAAAACGCACCATTAGACGGGTATAGTTAGTTTTAGCCGCAAGCCCATACTCGGTTTGACTAAAATATCTCAACAAGCTCAAACGCACGGCTTGCACGTTCGTGTTGCTGACACTCAACAAATAAGCTGCCACATGATCACCAAGAGCCTTCGCCTTCTCGATCCTGCCTGGATCGTCTTCCTCAATACGTTGGATGTTAAGCCCGATCTCGCAAATCAGAGCCACAGCAGCCGCCACCACAGCCTTTGACAAATCGTCTTCGCCAACCTCCCCGCCGAGAGAAATCTCAACCAAATGACGGGTAACATTTTCAAAGTGATCGCTATCAAAGAGTTCTTCAAGGAACGCTATCATCACCTTCTCACTGCTGGCTGCTGTTAGAATGGCGTATAACGTTTCTACCAAGATTTCTGCCGACAACCGATCAGAGTAGCGATCACCAAGTCGGACTGCTACGTAACGGACTAGGTCACAACTTCCCTGTTCCCCTAGAACCTTTACCACAGCCTTCCCATCAGACCAGGGTAATAGGTACCCAAGATCCACGAGCTTTTTTGCATAGCCCACATCTGGAAGATTTTTCCATGTTAATGCCTTTTTCGATTTCACGACAGACATATCTCACCTCTTCTTCTACGCTTGCGCGTCAAGTCTGTACGAATCATCACCGATGTGATTCGCTGCTAAAAATTAGTCCTCAATACTCTCATCACGATACTTTGATCGAAGACGACGCGCGCTTAGCAGTCACCATCTTCTCAATCTCATCACCGATCCCACGGTCTAGGGTGTCAAAGCTAAGACCAAAACCGACGGGGTAGCGAGGATCTGAATTAAAGCGAACCACACGAGCAATGACGTTGAAAGCCTTGACAAAACCATCAATTCTCACCGATAGCTTAAGCTTTTCACCAACATTGAAGATTTGATCATTCGTCTCAACAAAAATACCGGTCGATGAAATATTTACACCGGTACCAATAATCAACTGACCATTGTTGTGAACGATAATTCGACCCTGAATCGTAGCTCTGGGTGCTGCACTGCGCCGTTCTGCAGATGCAGGTGTCACCGGTGTCTGAGCAAGGCCAAGCTCCTCCATACAGTCTTCGTGGGGCCGCCAATCTTTCCAACCCACCTTGAAAAGATAAGCGTCTTGAGCGATCATTTTACTATCAATCATCTGAATCACTTGATTGGTCGAAAAAGGACCCAACTGTTGATTACCCTGATACAAAAACCAGTTTTGTTCGCTCATAACGCACCTCCTCGCTCCTTGGTATGCGGACCGGCAGCCTTCATGACTGCGGCGGCCACGCTTTCCAGACAGTTCGGTAGGTTCAAACAAGCCTTTAGTAAAAACTAAAATTAATTTTTTTTTGGCTTTAATTTTGGGGGTTTAGATTCATGAAAGCATCAGTCATCAAGCATTTTGGTTGGGTCGTAAGCCTTCTTCTATATACAAACCTTTCATTTGCCAATGTCAGCACACAAGAGTTTGATCCCAAAGCCCCACCGACAAAGGCTGAATGGCAGCACTTTAATAAAATGACGGATGGACAATTATTAAAACTATGGAATTTTCAAACTGCACGCGGCGTCAAACGATTGCGTGACTGGTCATGGCAATGGCGGATGGGATGGGTGAAGCGCTGTAGTGGTGGTTTAAAAGACTATCTCTGTAAGGGAGTTCTGCTCGATGGCTTAATCGACAACGCCATGGTTATCCGAGCTGAGGCCGCAACAAGTCTCGGCAAGCGATTTGAGGGACGTTCAAATTCCGAAGTGTTAGCCGCTCTACAAAACGCATACGTCGATCCTCGCAATACTCGAAATGGCAGTCCACTCTATGTCTATCAGCGTATTTTGGATGCTCTGTCAAAACTTAATGACAAAAGAGCTGACGGCATTGCGTTCAAACTTGCACAAAAACATGAGGAAACGAAAGCTTATTGGAGCAGTCGATCAAAGCAACGTTTTTGAGCCCACCAAAAACCCATCAACACTAGGTGGTGCTTTTTGTAGAAACTTTTATTTGTTGTGAAATCATAGCAAGTAACTCCGCCTCTACGGGCGGCTTACTTAACCATCCTGCAACCATAAAGTAACTGGCATCGTCTAGCAATGCCACTGGCGCTTCGTTTGCAAGCAAATAGATCGGAATTCGCGTCCCGTTATCACGCAAAACGGACTCTCTCAGCAAAAGACCGCTCATACGCATGAGATTCACATCACAGATGATGGCATCGATCTGGGAGTCCCTCGATAAAATCTCGACTGCACCATTCACATCCCGGGCGTCCACAATCCGCACAGGTTTCTGACACAGAATATCCTTAAACTGAGCTCTAACGAACGCAGCTTCTTCTATCACCAACCATTGCAGCATCCAATGCGATGTCGGTTCTCCGGCAATCTTCAGCCATTCACTCACCGCACAACTCCATCACCATATTTTATCACCATCTTTTAATCTAGGCTTCTAAGGATGACACATCCCTTCAAAGATGCAAAGCTTCCTCGAGAGCACTCGCCTCGGGGCATGTTTCGCCTTCAATGCAGCCCCAAGAAACGCCACAAGTACATGTTATAATTAAAAAATATAATTGTTTATAAAAAACCTTTATCCTCAGAAGAGAAAGTCCGAATTACCCTACGGGAGGAACCGATGCGGTCACTGGATATACTCAGGAGGAGAGTATGAAGTCACATCATGTATCACTTTGGATGGGTATAGCCTTGTTGGTCCTTGTTCAAGGATGTTCCAACGCATCTGACCAAAACGACAAGACCAGGGGTGAGCGGTCATCCTACAACGATCGGCAAATGGTCGTTGACTCGATGGAGGGCTGCAATCCAACGGCCGATAACAACTACTGTCGACAGACCGCACAAACTGGAGGCACAACACAAACGCCAAACCCTAACGGACCCTCAAATTCAGTGATTGAAAGCTGCTGGGCTAAAGTCCTTGATACACCGTCGGCCACAGCCTGTGCGACCCAGGGAAAGGTGTTTAATCGCCTCACTCGTCGATGTGTCGACTTATCCGTAGCAAGTCTGGAGACCCCCTGCTCGGAAGCCCAGGTCACAGCAGCCTTTCAAGCTGCAGGCTTTCACCCCGACTCCATCGCTACCGGAATGAACAACATCAAAAATGCGATTAAAACAGCGATCGGGGTAGACGGTGTGCTCGATCAATGCGCTAAAGCAACCACATCCTCGGGGAAAACCGTGTTGATCCCTCTGTTTTTTGGCAAACGCTACGATGGCGGACCTGATGGTCGTGGTAAATACCTTATTCACGGTGGTAAAGTATGTCACTCCAGCATCCCGGCCTGTAACCACGAATCCCTCACATTCCCATCGGGGAATATAGCGTCACCACCAGTAAACTGTTAGGCAAAAAAGTCGAAACCTGTTGAGGCGAGTGCTCGGAGTGAGAATCGAACTCACATGTCCTTGCGAACGGTGGATTTTGAATCCACTGCGTCTACCTGTTCCGCCATCCGAGCGAAGAACCTAGGGTGGAGGACTATAAGGCAATTACAGTATAACAGGCAAGAAGATTCGCAAAAAAAATTCTCCTCTCATCATACAATCCTAAATAAATTCAAGATCTTAAATAAATCAAACGCTATTTTATTCACCCTCGAATCGATTGCTGCCTAAAGCCGGTTCACTAGATCGAGCCGTTGACGACACTGAGCTTCAAAAGATGGATCAATGCTAGCTACCTCAAAGCGGGAACCAATGCTTGCGCCACCTTCGCTTGACCCTCTGCAGAAAGGTGAAAGCAATCTGGCCCCACATCGCGCGCTTCAAAGGTCAAAGACTCTGTTGCCGCAACATAGACGGCATCAATTGCTTTCGATGGCAGCGTCTTACCTCGCCAAACATTAAACGCATCGACAACCGTTTTCTGCGCCTCGCGGTATGCGCGGATTCTATTTGCCAGGAATGACAAATGAGCTGAGTCGGTCGCACCTCGACCAAACAAAGTATGACAAAACTGCACAGGACTCGGCGGCATCACTTGACTAAAGTAAAGATAGCGGGGATCAGTAATGTCTTGTTGCGTCGCCCCTGCCTTTGTTTTCCTCTCAAAAAACCGATCCCGAGCCTCCTGGCAGGTAACCTCTTCGCCATGCAAGCGAATCTTCTTTTGCATAATGGATGGTTCATGGAGCAGACTCGTCACCGTAAGAAACCCAGGAATAAAAATTTTTGTCCCCCTTGCTGATACATGCCCATTCAGCGCAAGATACTTCATGCCTTTAAGCAAATAATCGCCGTATGTCTCTGCATCTGTCATCCTGGCGGTGTTGACCGCACAAAGATCGTTTCCGGTATAAAAAAACATAACTTTTGCAGGCAACTCACCCTCACGAACATCAACCAGACGCGCTGCGTGAATCCAAGCATGACGGGACGTCGTACCGTTTTCTCCCCCGATCAATATATTTGGGGGACTGATACCGAGCTTGCGCCCAAGCAAATACCCATAAGAAAGAGTGTGTGCTTCAATCGTTCGCGAAGCAATACTCTGGGACACCTGATGCCAAATCCATCCAGATCCGCCATCATTCTCTCGTCGCGACGGACCAAGTCGCTGTGGTGGTAGAGGAGAATCTTCGAGACTGTCTCGAAAAGCTTCGGGGACCATTGACTTGCTTACGGATAGATCTAACGTACCGTTAAACACCTGCCAGAGATTTTTCGAATCAAACTCTAAGCGTGGATGACTCCCCGCCGCCGTCGAGCTGCTATCTCCTAATACAGCCAATCCCTCAAACGCAAAGCTGCGGCCTTGGCTCATACTAAACAACACAAAGACCGACCAACTCAACCCACACATCAAATGGTTTTTCAAGAGCTTATTCCTTACGCATATATCGACTTAGTATATTCGGTAACTGTTTTGCCATTGCTACAAAATCACGAAATCCAGGATCAGCCGCTCTGAATAGAACGGGACCAGCGACCCGAGCTAAGGGCACCTCGGCGTCGATACCTCGGGCTAGTCCCTCCACGGTTAAGAGACTCTTTGCCATCATTAGTAATCCGTTTGGAATTGGAATGCCAAGTCGATCAGCACCCTCAAGGGCTGCATCAACCAAGGTATTTAACGAGGGCATGGGCCCCCCCGATGCCTTTGCATCCTCAACCATCTTTATCAAACGACGCAACTCTGACCGAATTTTTTCCCGTTCCGGAAGTTTTCCTTGCGCCTGTTGGCTCATATCCGCCAAGACATCGATCAGCTTTTCGATATCCATCGCCATGATCGCACGAAGGATACCCGCAATAAATCGCCGATCCGAGTCCAGCAACTCACCAGCAAGGCCCCAATCATAAAGACCGACTGTCCCATCATCGAGGAGCATCAAGTTACCAGCATGGGGGTCTGCATGAAAAAGGCCCCATTCAAAGATTTGGACAAGCAACTCGCCAAGAAGCTTCTTTGCCAGAACTTTACGTTTTTGATCCGAAATCTCCGCCTTTCCGGAAACAACATCACTCAACTTGATACCGTATAAACGTTCCATCACAATCACGCGCCGGCTAAACAGCCGAGGATGAAGGATCGGCACACGTAAAGACTTCTGCCGCTTCGATAAAATCAATTCCTGAACTCGCAGCATGGTATTGCGCTCGTTGTCGAGATCCATTTCGCGCTTCAGTCCAGCACACAGATCACGCGCATCCGCAAGGAATCGCCGCGACACACGCGTGACAGCGAACGGCTCAGCCACCGTAATAGCGGTTTCGAGTGCGGCAATAGACTCTGTCATACGTACCATAGACGCGGGCTTTAAAAACTTAATCACCCATTGATGACCACTAGCATCAACGGCTGCATGAACCTGGGACATACTCGCAACACCCATGGGTCGAGACTCCACCGTCAATTCATCGCGCCACTGGGGGATCTCACGGTCAAGAATCAGCTGCACGTCTCGCCAATCCATCGGCGGCCAATCGCCATAAACTCGCCCAAGATTTAAAGCCTCCACAAATGGCGTGGCTTTGCTGTCAAGACGCGACAACCAAATCTGCATCGCCTTACCATACAAGGGTCCCCAGGCATTGACTAAAGACAAGATCGCATCACCCACGATTGCGAACACTTTCCCGTCACTCCAGCTCACAAGAGATGAGTCTTGAACCACCGATCTCGCCAAGCGCCAAGGAATTCCAACTGATGCGTACGTGAGCCAACCGGCTCCGAGACGGAACATCTCCTTCGGAATCGCCAGGGGATCAAGCTTTGCTCCACCACGGGCAGACGAATACTTTGGTTTGTTACGTTTCATAAATGACCTTCATCGGATCAAAACTTGTATATCATTCGCCCAATCAATTATACTCAAACAAAATGATCGCACAGGGTTACCTCATGCACAACGTCATTGACACAACAACCATCCCAACCAATCAACGAGGTCACGGATAGATATGCATACAAAAGACGAGATCGTTAGAAATTGGCTTCCGCGGTATACAGGAACCCCCACAGAAGAGTTCGGTGACTATATTCTGCTAACCAATTTTGGAAACTATGTGTCTATATTTGCAAAGAAATTTAATTCGGCCATCCGTGGCCTTGACCGGGTTATGCAAACCTCCACAAATTCTGAAGGTCTGTCTATTATCAACTTCGGCATGGGTTCGGCGAATGCTGCAACCGTGATGGATCTTCTCACAGCAATAAAACCTAAAGGAGTTCTATTTTTAGGCAAGTGTGGTGGTCTAAAACACTCAACCGAAATTGGCCACTTCATCCTACCCATGGCAGCCATACGCGGCGAAGGGACGAGCAACGACTACCTTCCCCCCGAGGTCCCCGCCATGCCTTCGTTTAAATTGCACAAATTTGTGTCTGAAAAGCTCATCGAACACGGCCTGGAGTATCGGACAGGAGTGGTTTACACAACCAACCGTCGGGTTTGGGAGCACGACGTCAATTTTAAAGAACGCCTACGACGGCAAAAACCAATTGCCATTGACATGGAAACAGCAACAATTTTCTCAGTCGGCTTTGCCAACGACATCCCGCGGGGCGCACTGCTATTGGTTTCCGACGTACCCATGACCCCGGACGGTGTGAAGACTGAAGAGAGTGACAAAAAAGTTTCCTCTGAGTTCGTAGATTTACATATCGAAATCGGCATCCAAGCCATGACTGAAATTGGCGCCAAGGGCGAAAAAATTAAGCACTTTAAATTCTAGGACTGTTATTCGCAATGCTCGCTATATTTTTTGCCGAGCAAGCAACAAACCCTATACGGGCCTACGTGAAGCTGCTATACCTTCAGAAAACGTCAAGGGATTTTCCTGACATTTCCGGGAGGTTATCTTTCATGGTTTGCCGCCTGTTTTCAAGTCTGCACTGCACCGGGGGCCAAAACCTGTAACAATGAGGAGCCTCTAGATTGATCAAAACGATTGCCGGATTAAACGGAATTCGCGTCCTTATCGTCAGCAATCAAACCCATATGGGACAAGGCGTACAGTCAGCTCTAAATCGCGATGGAGCTAGCATTACGCTTTCTCAAACTCTATCAAACGCACGCAGCACACTAGGATTTAATAACACAATCTCGAATCGACAAGCGACCCTTCCCTACGATGTCATTCTGATCGACCTAAAGCTACCTGACGGCTCGGGGGGCGATTTACTGCAACAACTAAAAGAATTCGATTATTTAAGCCACGTCCTTCTCACTAGTGATGAGTCGACCTATCAAGAAGCTCTTGATGCAACAAAAATGGGTGTCTTTGCTATTGTTAAACCGCCGGTGACAGCTGAGGTGCTTCTAGATTACGTCCGCCGCTGCAGCCAATTCAATCAGATGAAAACAGCAAATAAACCCATTATATCAGGGCAGATCTCGAATGGATTACTCGGGGCCCATCCAAAGCTAAGGGAGATCACTCAGGTTATCGCTAAAATCGCTCCGACCAGCGCTCGAGTTTTAATCACCGGCGAAAGCGGCACCGGCAAGGAATTAATCGCGATGGCGATCCACAACTCATCGACCAGAGCACATAAATCGGTCCTTAAGCTAAATTGCGCTGCCATTCCGAAGAACCTGATGGAAAGTGAACTGTTTGGGCACGAGAAAGGCTCGTTCACCGGGGCGTCAAAAATGCGTCAAGGCGTGTTCGAACGAGCCGACGGTGGAACTCTTTTTTTAGACGAGATTGGTGAGCTTAATCTAGATCTTCAGGCAAAATTACTGCAGGTTTTGCAAAGTGGTGAATTTACGCGAATCGGCGGTGAGAGAACCATTAGTACTGATGTGCGGATTATTTGCGCGACCAATCGGGACCTCAAAGCCATGTGTCACAAAGGAGATTTTCGCGAAGATCTCTACTATCGCCTGAAGGTCGTCTCTATTCACAGTCCACCATTACGTGAGCGAGTCAGTGATATTACTTTGCTTGCGCGGTCATTCTTAGCCGAATTTTGTGCCGAACACTCATTAGGATCAAAACAGCTTGCAAGCCAAGCCATCAAACAACTTGAATCTTACCAATGGCCAGGAAATATCCGTGAATTAAGAAACGTCATCGAACGCTCAGCCATTCTCTCAAGCGGTACTATCATTGAATCCATCGAATTGTTTGACCAACAATTGGATCCTTCCAACCATGAGGTAGCCAATGTCTCCGCAAACGAAAACCAAGCGTTATCACGCATGACAATTAATGTCCCACTACAGTCATGGGACTCCTTCCACCAGCATGTTGATCGCGAGTATCTGACGTTTGTCCTTCGCCGGACCAACGGCAACGTGAGTGAAGCCGCAAGAGTCCTTGATCTTGAGCGGGCCTACCTTCATCGTTTAATGAAAAAATTAGGTATTCACAGGGATTTTTTTGATTCTTAGCGCCCCAGGGTCCGAACGAGCGCCTAATGCGTCACAGTCTCTGGATGCTCTCATTGTGTTTTCACGTCTTGTCGCTCCAGCACCAAAACATATTGCCCCTCAACGAGCACTTTCACATTTGGATCACTACGCCATTGATGCTCCACATCATCCAGTTGCTTGCTGGTTAAGGGCCACGAGTTCCGATATGAACCCAATTCAATAAAGAGCACAGAACGACCAGATCGTTCACTCGTACCGACATGAGTGATTCCCGGCAAGTCCACAGCCGGAGGGATCAAGTTTCCCTGCGCGATAACGTTCACCTCAGGAGATGCTCGCAATAGATTCAACGCACTGCTGATCTCCGCAATTCTGCGCGAATCACGGGGACAGTGCTTTTTGAATGACTTTCCCCGCCACAGTCTTGAGCCTATTTCCATGCTTGGGAAAGCAAGAGCTAGCGTTAGGATGATTAATACATAGCGCCGCCGAACGGTCATAACCATCTGCGGGTGAGCAAATACCATGAGATAAGCCAGCGCTACAGCCAGTGGTGCTGCTCTGTGATTTTCCCAATATCCTCCCGCAAAACGAATTGCCAAAAACACCATCACAGTGCTGAAAGGAATCAACAGGGAGCGCGTTGACGTTTTCTTCTGCCCGTAAAAAAAAGCAATGAACGGCAAGCCAAGCTCTAAGATTCTCCTCATGACCACATGAGTCAAATCACCAGACAAGATCCCTCTTAGACCTTGAAAGCTTGATACCGAGTCCGTATACAGACTCGCTGGACCCAGCAACCACGGACGAAAGACAAAAACAATAGTGGCCCACACGGCACTTGCAACCAAAAACCAGACACTTTCCCTAAATCGCCCATCCACCCATAGGACAGCTCCAATAGCCAAACCAACGAATGGGTATTCCTCCTTGCAGGTCAAGGTCAAAATCAACATCAGTAACGCCAACCTATATCGACTCACAAGCAAAAAAGCGAACATCCATGATAACGGGGCTACCGACCAAGTCCCTGGATGAGCCGGATAAAACGCAGCATCCAGCATCAAAGGACTAAAAAGCAGGATGGCCAATGTTAAGACAGCCATATCCAACGAGACTACTTTTCTACGATACAACCATAGGGGGGCCAGCCCCGCCACAACCATTGCGAGAAATTCCATCCGAATCGCGAGCAGTGCCGAGGGAATCAACCCTTTGAATGGAATCAAAAAGAATAGGATCGGATCAAAGTGATCGTTAAACAAAAATACGTTACGTGTTGATAACCATGGATTTGGATCATTAAAACTCAGTCTTTCGATGGCCTGACCGTAAATACCAAGATCGTAATTATTGAAACAAAAATCAAGCCATGCAGATTCGACGGGCAACCAAACAAAGGCAAAAAACGTTACATACAGAGCAATAAACCACTTCATACCACTTACGTCACTCAGGCTGAGGCTGCGCACGGGAGCGCTTAAAAGTATATGCTAAATAAACGGCTATACCAAACCATATAAAACCAAACCCCCACACCTCCGTCACAGTCACAATTTCGCCAAGAAGCATAACGGCGACGATGAACTTACCGGTAGGCGAGATATAGTTAATCATCCCAAGAGACGTCAACGTCAATCCCCGAATGGCATAGGAAAACCACAGTAAGGGCAGAGCCGTAATCACGCCACTCAACACGAGTAGCCACGAGTGAGTCTGCCAAGCCTGGAAAAACTCCGGATCACGGGGACTCGTCAGCAGATAAAAGACCACGATGAGAAACAATACGGCAGCCTCTGAAGTCAACGCGCTCAATGGAGCTGCGCGAACCCAACGCCGTATAAGACTATAAAAACTAAACGTTGCTGCTAAAGAAATCGCCAGCCACGGGAAATGCCCCACGGTTGCGCTATAAAAGATCACGCCGATCATCACCAACCCCACACCTAACCACTGTCCCAACGTTAGTCGCTCACGAAGAACAACGACACCCAAAGCAGCCGTCAATAAGGGCGAAAAAAAATAACCAAGACTCATCTCAACAACCCGCTGCTTCTCAACGCCCCAAATATAGATCCACCAATTGGCCCCAATTAATAAACCAGACAGAGCAAGCCAAGGAAGACGGCCTCGGTCTAACGCAAACACCTCCTTTGCTTGACTCTTGTTGAGTACGGTTAGCAAAACCAAAAATGGGAAACTCCAGATACAGCGGTGCATAAACACAATCACCGCAGGCACTCCTTTAAACAAATGCCAAAATAACGGCATAAAGCCCCAGATTGTATATGCTGCAACGCCAGCAGCCCACGCCGTTGCAGTATTTCGCGAAACAGTCATTTTAACCTCAATAGCTTAAGCTTTATTTTTTGAGCGGGGGATATGATAGCGATTTAAAATTGCGTCGGTGATACTGCGAGTTAGCAGCAAACGACTGGACTTGACGGTCAACTCTGGTAAAAACTTGAACGCAAGAGACATGGCTCGACCATTGCGAGTTGGAACAATCTCATGATTGCCCGCCGCTAACTCAACTAAGATTTCTCGGGCGCAGCGGGACGGATCATCAAGCATCCAAGATAACCACTCAGGAAATCCCGAGAACGATCCTCGCTCAATAATGGCCGTATCGACGAAGCCAGGAGATGCCAGCATACAACGAACCGGTGACTTCAAGAGTTCCAACTCAGACCTGAGAGCTCGCGTAAATCCGACCACTGCGTGTTTAGCTGCCACATAAGCTGTAAGAAACGGAGCCGGAACATGGCCGGCTACGGAAGCCATATTCAAAATAACCCCTTCACCCTGGGATTCCATCACTTTGATCAAGTCACGACTCACATCAACTAACGCATTGAAGTTGACGCGCATGACCGCATTAAACTGCTCCGAACTTTGCTCCGTGAATGCTCCGACCTTCTGAATCCCCGCATTGTTAATCCAGACATCAATGCGTCGTGACTGGTCTATGATCTTATCAATGACTTTTCGCACGGCATCCATATCCGTCACATCAACTTCAACTGTGAATAAGGAGCGCCCTTTCCTTTTTGACTCAACGGTCAACTCCTCCAACTTCTCCTTATCGACGTCAAGCGCCCAAACAACGGCCCCACAATCCATCAAGTGCCTGACAAACTCTCGACCAATACCAGCCGCAGCTCCCGTAACAACCCAAGTCTTATCGACTGCAAATTTCCTTAGGCGTTTCATGGTACCGTCCCATGGGAAAATTTCTGGTGAGGCTTAATAACCGACCAGGATGTATCGGACTCCAACCATCGAGCTTCGCCATTTTCAACAACTAAAATCTCTTCAAACTTCATCCCGAAGTCTATACCACCAATGTGAGGCTCAATGGCCCAAAGCCCCTCCATCCGGCCTGAATGATGGGAGTCAAGGAGTTGACCAAACAACCCTCGGCTGGTGAACTCCCAATAGGATTGCCATCCAAAATGAAGCATGGACCATTCAAAACGATTCCTGGCTTGATGCACCCTGTGCCCCAAAACCCCAAAGGGATAGGTTGCGTGAATGTTCTCATAACCGGCTGCTTTGATTTTTGCATCAATGGCTCGCCAAACTGCGCCACCATTCCCAAGATGAGTGACTAATTTTGGAATCTCCCGGCGCAGCTCCGTAAGGAAGCCCTGACCGGCAATGAACGCTTTACCGTCACCAATGATACCAGAGTAGCCGATGTCCGAGATGTAACCATCCACAATCGGAGCCACGTCAAGAATGAAGACTTCCTCTGCCAATAATCGCCGCGATGTTGGTTGATAATCTCGGTAGGTTCTCACGCCATTAAATCGCGTGCGATCACCCCACCACACAAAAGGCTTGTGAAAAAAATACTTCACCCCATGGTCACGCAACCAAATTTCCATCATCTTGGCTGCATCGTGTTCTGTCCAACCGGGCTGAATCAGTTTTGCAACTTCAGCTGCACACTTGAACGCAAGAGCTTGGCTCTTCTTGTATCCGTCGAGACATTCCTTGTCAGGCTGTCGCGCAGCTGATGGAGACCATCGTGACAAAATTGGAATAGACTCCATCTGGGATAGTGCTTTTTTTATTGGGGTGATGAACTCATTAACAATCATGTTTTTTGTCCTAACGTTTGTACAAGAAATTGACTGACAAATAAATTAATGTCCTGCCACCGATCGCGATGAAGCCAATGCCCTCCTGGTAAAATACGAATCGTTGCTTGATAGGCAACCAAATCCCATTCCGATTGGGATGGAGCCATTAAGGCACCGTCGTCACGCCCCCATAACACAAGGGTAGGCACCTTCAGCCTTGGATGATTGACACGGTCAAAGAGTTTTTCACGAGCAAAAGCTCTGTATTGGTTCAGCGGACCCACGGTTCGACGATCAAAGTCAGTGCTGGCTACAGATCCATCCTGCGCTCCGCCAATACGGTGAACAAGCCACTGGGATAGGTGTGGCGCAACGGTGGCTAACGTCTCTGGAAGGACTGGAATCTGCATTAGACCCATGTACCAGCTTCTTGCAACCTGTCCAGGATCCTTTAGGCGACGAGCAAACATTTCAAGGTCAACCCCATTGATCACAATAAGGCCTGCAAGGCGTTCACCTAGTCGTCTTGCTAACGCCATCGCATGAACTACGCCTAAGTCATGGCCAATGCAGATCACTGGCTCATCACCTTGAGAGGCATCAGCCAATATCTCCAAATGGTCCAAGACAACGGCATCACGCCCATAGCGCTTTAGATCCTGAGCCACCGCAGAGGCCTCACAACCGCGTACAAAGGGAGCAATGACGCGGTATTTATCGGCAAACTGATCTATCTGATGCCTCCACGTCAACGGAGAATCAGGAAACCCATGACAAAAAAACAGGATAGGGTTGCCGCGCTGCCCAGCCTCGACCCAACCCGTCTCAAGCATCCGTATAGTCTTTGCTTTTGATACTAAATCAGCCTGCTGCATCTTTAGTCACCTCAGGGAATGGTAACAGCCATGCACCGTCACGTTCGGTGACCTTGCGGTGCATTTCTCTGTAGTTGGGATTCAAAATCCAACTGACATATGGCGCTGCTATAAACATACGGCGAACACGCTCCATTAATGGCAACGACTCGTATAGAGGAATACAACTTGCGAGAACATCAAAAAAAGGATTCTTGTGCCTAAGGTCTCGAACCTTAAAAAACTTATGTAACTCCGAAATGACCCAGGGCATAGCGACGAGCTGAGCCCAAGAAAAATCAGCCTTGCGGTGCCACCAGCCCCGGACCCCAAGCCGCCGGTAGTCCATCAACGCAAGCATCAGATAAGCGTAGTTGGCGTGACGACTTTCCTCCTCGAGGTGACGTCGATGCAAATTGAAAAACAAAGGATCCACACTGGATCGGAATCGAAACAGTTCCTGAAATATATTGATAGATACCTCTTCAACATTTGACACAACCCACCAAAACGCACGGCCACCGGATCGCGCATTAGCAATAACAGCGGACTGGAAATGACTACCAAATGCCTTAGGAAGAATCGTATCCAAGTCATCAGGGTCCAAACTTAATTGCTCACAAAAAACATCAAGATACTTTTTGAAAGCGGCAGCGTGTTTTGCCTCTTCCGCAAAAAACTGCTCACCTAACTCACGTAGCTCCGGGCCCACGGGGTACTCGCGCAAAACATTATCCCATGCGTGTTTTTTTAGCCGCGGCAGACAGTCTTCCATCTCCGAGATTGTGGAGTTGACGATAAGACCCATCAATTGCGACAAAGCAAGATTCTGTTCATCCGAAGCACCTGGAAACGCAATACTTGATTCATCCAAGGGTAACAAGATCTTGGTACGATCCACGCCTATGGACCAGTCAACGCAGGTCTCCAGATCCCACGCAGACTTCTGCTGAAGTTTTAAATGCTTAGCAAGCTCAGCATGATCAAATGGATCCGTTGCACGCATAGCAAGCCCTCACTAAGTTTGGCCACAAAACAACACATGACACAACCGTCAAGGGATCAAGGTTCAAAGGACACGATCAGAGGCCCTAAACATATGAACCGGAGGCATCAAGCAAAGGCAGTTGATGCTCTCCCCCTTCAAAACTCAGGGATCGGTTCTTTGCAGGCGTCCTGGACCCCAAGCCCTAACATAAAGTTTACCTTACCGAAAACTCTGACTCTATTATCATTTACTTGTAGGTATTGATCAATGGGCAAATGGAGCAAAACAAATGCCCCCCCTCTATAACACCTATTCGTTATCAGGCGTCAGTTTCATGTCACCGTCTGCAAGCAGCCGCGACGCCTCGAGGGCTGGGATTTCCTCGACTTGCCGCAATTTTGATTGAATCGTGCGAGACTTCCGGGAGGCATCCTCAATCTTACCAGCCGCTTCGCCAAGCTTTTTATGAACGCCATCAAGCAAGTCACCAAATTTTCCGAACTCCGTCTTGACGGCACCGAGGATCTTCCAAACTTCGCTGGAGCGTTTTTGAATTGCCATAGTCTTAAAGCCCATCTGTAAACTATTCAACAGGGCAGACAAATTCGTTGGTCCAACGATCGTCACCCGGTATTCATTTTGCATGCGCTCCATAAATCCAGGAACACGCAAAACCTCCGCATACAGCCCTTCCGTGGGTAAAAACATGACCGCAAAGTCAGTGGTCAAGGGTGGGTGAATGTATTTATCACGAATATCTCGCGCAGCGGTCTTAATTGCCAACTCAAGTTCTTTGCGGGCCCCATTGGCTTGGTCTACAGCGCCTGCATCAAGAGCATCAAGGAGCCGCTGATAGGATTCCTGGGGAAACTTACTATCGATTGGCAGATAAACCGATGCACCAAGATCATCGCGTCCAGGCAACTTAACAGCAAATTCCACGATCTCCGATGACTTGCTGACCTTCACATTTGCCTCGTATTGATCAGGCGTCAACATCTGCTCCAGCAGCATCGCCAGCTGCACTTCCCCCCATGTTCCTCGCGTTTTAACGTTGGTCAAGACGCGCTTTAGGTCACCTACCCCACTGGCCAAAGACTGCATCTCACCAAGCCCTCTTTGGACCTGTTCAAGGCGTTCGCCAACTAACTTGAACGATTCTCCAAGTCGACGTTCCAGCGTACCCTCAAGTTTTTCCTCGACCGTCTTACGCATCGCCTCCAGTCGCTCGCCACTTTGTTTTTCAATATGAAGCAAACGTTCATCAACAGTCTTTTGGAGATCTCGCATCCGTGTCTCATTCGTATCGGCAATTGCAGTCCACTGCTTGGACAAGATCTCAAGCTGACGAAGCTGCTGCTCTGAGATTTTTAACAGGTGTCCAGTTATGGAATCATGCCCGCCTCTGATAAGGGTAGACACTTCTTCCCGTAGAGTTTTCTGAGATACGGAAATCTCAGCCCGCACTCGAGCTGACTCATCGGCTACAAACTGTGACGTCAGTCGTCGTGATTCCTCAAATAAACGGTTGAATACGTCGAGGCTGTGCTTGGCTTGATACGTACGCTGCATGTAGAGCAACACAAGCACTAATGCTGTATTAGCTAACAAAAAACCAAGCCACAGATATTCACTCACGGTCGACCTGCTGTAGTTTCATTGATTCCTCCAAGTCGATGGGCGCACTTTTTTTGATCTGCGGAATGAAAGCAACACCCAAGACGATGCCAACAATAAATCCCGTGAAGTGAGCAAGGTAACTGACCTTTGGATCATATGTCTGAGGAAACATGACCAGCAATGAAAAACCGAACGCCCGCCCCACCCGCTTGACCCACGAAGCCCGTCGATCAAAATAAACATAAAGCACCAACCACAGGGCAACCATGCCGTAAATCATCCCTGACGCACCCAAAAGCCGAACGCGATCGTCATAGAAATAAATGGTGCAGAGGTTGGATATAACCCCCGCCAACAGCGGGAGAACAACCGACGCAAAGTAACCAAAATATCCGTGTAGAATCCACGCAAAAAACAGGTAGATCGGGACATTATGCAAAAGATGTGACATGTCACCATGGACAAAGATTGCAGAAAAGGCTCGCCAATATTGACCGCCATTAAAAACACTTTGCCGTGTAACATCAAAGGAGTCAAACTGCTCAGGAAAGCGCCAACGGGCGATACTAAGTCCTGTCATCAGCACCACGAATACTGCCCCAGGAAAAACACTTCCCTGAGCAGGCATCCGCTCAAAGGCTGTAGGTTCACGCAGAGGTGATGGTAAGAAATCATCTGACGTGGGGCTGTAGTTCTCCCCCTCGACTTGCGAGAGACGGCCGTCTGAAGGTTTTGCTTCCTTGCTTTCCTTCGGATCCATCGTTACGCAAACCTCAAAAAAAGCAGCAGCTTATGTAGTCATCCTTGAATCCAACGTCAATGACTCGAGCCGCTGACTTCAAGAAACCAAGCCCGGTCGGTCACATCGTACTATGTCACTAATTGAAGAACAAGCGGGAACCCTAATGTTCAGACAAGCCAAGACGTTGGCTGCTGCGACTATGGGCTGTTAGTCTTTACAGCAACCAAATTTTCGCAATTTTTACTGCACCTGCAAAAGCGAATAGACGACATCCAAGGGCTTTTGCTGACCGCACGCGTCATTAAATCGAACATTAAGAGAATTCTCGGATTCCGCTCGACGAATATCGACGCTTAGCTCCGTCCTGGGCCCTAAAGCCACTAGCTCTGCACCAGAACCCTCAAACCTTGTCCAGTAGAGATTCATATCATCGATCTTATCTAGAGTTGGCGTGAGCTCGACGGGTTCACCGCCACCGGTGTCAACTGGTCGGTAACCAATCAAACGAAGGGCCTCCACTTGCCCCGTTTCAGAAAATTTGCCTTCATAAATGACGACAACAGTCTCTTGAAACGTCTCGAGGTAGGAACCATTATCATCACAGGACCAATACCTGATCTCCGCAGCGCCATGAAAACCAACTTTTACCGATTGTCCGTGCACCTCAAACCAAAGTTTAGGAGCCTGATCACGGGCAGGGACCAGGCTTCCGTACCAGTCATCCTGAGCCACAACAAATGGGCGAAAATCTGCGAACGCGCCCTCACATTGTGGTCTTTCCACAGTGGGCTTATACTCCGCAGCCAAAAGATCCGTCGAAACCAGCCCCGTCACAAACCACAGAAAACTCCATACATGCGCCCTAACTGTCCATACACTCATAAGATCACCCTCTCAGTTCAAAAATTTTTAAGGCGTCACTGTGAGACCATCCGCCAGCGACACGACTTCCACCCTAGCCTCTAAGACAGCTAAGCCAAATACAAATCATCTGAAATTTTTGCGTTGATGCGACTGGTTATAAATAATACAGAATAAGTCAAGACACCCGAACACTGAATTCAAGCTCCGCCTCGGACGGAGCCAAGAGCAAACAGATCCCACAAAAAATCAATCGATCAGCATGTCACACCAGGACTAACGCATCTAAAACATAATGATTTCAGATAGTTATTTCGGGTAAAATGTCCCCAAAAATTAATTTGGGGGATGTGTTTCCATGGATGGAACTGGCCTTTCGCTCATCAAATGCTTTGAAAACGTTGAGGATCCTCGCGTTGATAGAACAAAGCTTCACAAACTGATCGATATTATCGTCATGGCTATCTGTGCTTTGGTCGCAGGGGCGGATAGTTTCGATGCAATTGAGGTCTTTGCCACGGCTCACGAGCAGTGGTTTAGACGATTTCTAGAACTTCCCAATGGGGTTCCATCACAAGACACGTTTGAGTGTGTATTTGCCAGAATCAGTCCTAAAGAGTTTCGTGCGGGCTTTGCCATGTGGACTAAAGAGCTCGCAGGAATTTTTACAAACGAAGTGATCGCCATTGATGGCCAAACAATGCGGGGCGCAAAGCGGA
>JBIKKO010000183.1:0-6594 GCA_044360315.1 Oligoflexales bacterium | reverse complement strand
GTAAAACACCGGCATTAACCAGATGTGCAACACTGTGCCACGGCATTACTGCGAATGCATCAAAGGCCTTTAAGCAGTCGATCATCGAACGATGTGAGTTAACAGTCATCGGCTGATGAATCTCGCTTGGGACTACATGATGAGATCCTCGGCCGAGCAGTGGTATCAATGACGCTTAATCTGCTGCAAGTGACTTAACGTCACAAGCCAAGCTGGCTGCTTGTTTGATTTTATCCCATGCTTGACGAACATCTTCTGCAGTGACGTCAGTCTGTCCAATAACGAGACGGAGAACAAAAGATCCATTGATCCTTGTATGGCTTAAAAACATGTCTCCAGACTGGTTCAAAATGGATAGTAGTTTTTGGCTGGCGCCATCGCCAGACTTCAAGCGAAAGCAGACCAAATTGAACTGTCTTTTGGTCATGACTTCAAACCTGGGATCATTTCGAATCCATGACTCCAGCTCCGCCGAGAGACTGATATGATTGCGAATTATGTTTTGAATGCCTGTCACGCCGTACCAGCGAATAACGAACCACAGCTTTAAGCTTCGAAAACGTCGCCCAAGGCCTGGGCCCCAGTCGCGAAAATTGGTTACACTTTCGGCCTCAGGTGTTTTCAGATATTCCGGTAGGATCGAAAACGACTTGAGCAGAGCCGTTCGATCCTTAATAAAAAAGGCTGAGCAGTCAAACGTGGTTAAAAGCCACTTATGTGGATTTATAACTATACTATCAGCTTGGTTTATGCCGTCAGCTAGCATTCGAACTTCAGGTAGAACCAGAGCTGAGCCTGCATAGGCAGCGTCCACATGAAACCATATGCCATATTTTTTTGCGACATTTGAGATGGACTTAAGGTCGTCAACCGCTGTTGAGCCTGTCGTCCCAAATGCCCCAACCATAAAAAATGGGCGTTTGCCATTCTTAAGGTCGTCTTCAATCGCCTGAATTAAAAGGTCAACCCGCATTTCTTGGTTAGCATTTACAGCAATCTTCCGTAGGTTTTGCCGGCCGATTCCAATCATTTTAGCGGCTTTTTCTACGGATGAGTGCGCCTCTGAAGAGCAATAGGCTACAAGTTTTTGCTCGGTGACGCCCGTCTCGTTTGTACTAAAGTCAGTGGCCTTTTCCCGGGCAACAATCATGGCGCTCATGGTTGAATTTGACGCCGAGTCTTGAATAACCCCGGAAAACTCTGGGCTCAGGCCAAACATCTCTTGGAGCCATTTCATCATTCGAATTTCGAGTTCGGTTGCTGCTGGGGATGTTGCCCAACTCATGCCCTGCACTCCCAATGTGGCAATGAGCATTTCTGCGATGATTGATGGGGGGCTGGAATTAGCTGGGAAATAGGCAAAAAAATTTGGATGTTGCCAATGGGTGATCCCAGGGAGGATCAGGTCTTTAAAGTCGGAGAACATATCGTCAAAACAATCTGGCGACAGATTCGGAGAAGTTGGGAGTTTCTCTAAAATCTCTCCTGGTCTCACCTTAGATAATACAGGAAATGATCTTATTCGCGCTTGATAGTCCGCCATCCAGTTTACTACGGTGCTTGTAACATCAGAAAAGTTATTTTGGGACATAGTTGACTCTTGTTTCCAATGCAGTGGGATCCTTTAAGTCGATCTCATAAGCGATGCAGGTTTCATGGGGGCGGCTTACACCGGCGAAAGGCTTAATCCCCTGAGTTTCGAACAGATTGTATCTGACTTCATTCAAGCAACGAAAGCCTTTAAAATTTCGCAAGATTTTATAGTTATAATAACTGGTGACTTCACCCCTAAGTATTGAGTATCCGCGACTTTTCCCCCAAAATGTTGCATGATTGAACAGCTCGGCTGCAACTTTTTTTCCGGTATATACTTCGTGGACTGAGACGATATGAGCATGCATAGCTCTTATCTCTAATGTGCAGGTTAGGTTATGGTCGTATCGCGTTAAGTGGTTGAGTAATGAGACAATAAGATCCATGTTTGGTCCATAGGATTTTGATGGGAAAATGACATCTTTGCAATCGCTAATCAAGCGTGCTCCAATGACTTTATTGGCCTCTTCATCTACGGCAATCCAGCTCAGCTCTCCGAGCAGTGCTGTGGTCATGAGATCTTCAGCGTATGGCCTAAACTCGTGCTCCGAGACATTGAGGCGACGGGTTAGTGGCTCGTGTCTCCGAAACTGATCACAAATAAGATTGAGGGTGTCGTCTAGCCGTCCAAGTGATAATGGCTCATAGCTAATTCCATACGTTGAGCACCTAACACGAGTCTCTAACGAATGAGTATGTGCTGAGGTTTGTGTCATAGTATCTAATTCCAAAGTTGCAGTGGTTGATTTTCTTGCAGTCCGATAAACATTTGCACAGTGACGCGGTCTTCGCCGCTGAATGAGCAAATGGCGTGAGGCCGACGACAGTTAAATATGACTAAGTCTCCAACATTAGGTTTGATTTTGATTGACTGAGGTAGAGACGATCGCCAGTTCTTGGGGACAACTGCAAGAGGCTTCATTGGGGGGACATCCCATACCTCCAGCTCGCCGCCGGAAGTCGGCACTTTTAAATAAATGTTTGCTGCGAATTGACTGTCCAACTTCAGGTATCGCTCAGGCAGAGCGTCAAAGTGTGGCTCGTCGGCGCTCAGATGGGATAAGCTTGCCTTTGTGATACGACCTATGCCGGCAAGCATTTTTTTATTTTGAAAAGCTCCTACAGTTGCGCCTTGTGGTTGAATTTCATCGAGTTCCAGACGAAGTTTATCAATGGGATTGATCCCTGGGGCGCTAAGAGTCCTGAGACGATGAATTCCTGATCGCGCTTGTTGATAATACTGCTCGACGATCGGATGATGAGCGTCTAAATTATAAGTCATGTTAAATGGGAACCCGAGTCGATCCACTCCGAAATACTCTTGCGTAAGTTGTCCGTCCTTCTTTATTTCGTGCGTATAAGGTTGAACGCCTTGCTCCTTTAAAATTTTATCGGCAAGACGTAGGCTCAATTCCTGCGGATAGTAGTTTGGGATAACAAGGGCAAGGAACTTATCACTGAATAAGTCTGATATATCTTTTTCCGAAAGTGCAGAAGATGTCTTGATTCTCATGTCATTCTCCTCTGTGCACTATGATAGTGAGAGCGATCTATAAATAATAATTGATAATCGTAATCACTATGATAGGTGGAAACCTATAACGCTCGTGGCCGCGGAGTTTGCATCATTTTCTTGGTGGGGTGTATCAATTGGGTCGTGGATGCGCCACTGCATTAAGGTTTGCCTGCTCAAATCAATGTCGCCTTCTTAAAAAGTTACTGATTTTAAAATTGTTGATAAAAGGAGCCGGTTCGTTACACTTATGTCTTATATGGAAACAAATAGGCTTCGACAATTTTGTTTAATCGTTGAGACTGGAAGTCTAAGTCGAGCTGCGGAGCTACTTCACGTCACCCATTCGGCCTTATCGAAATCTATGGGGACGTTGCAGTTGGAGTTAAAGAAAAGGCTCTTGCAGCCTAATGGTCGCGGGATTGCGGTAACGCGTGAGGGGTTAGATATCTATGAAAAGGCCAAGGCTTTTCTTAGTTCAGAGCAGGATCTATTTTTTAGAAACAATATTAATCCAACGCCAGAAGTGCGAATTGGTGCAGTCGAAGTATTCAGTATGGCCATCACCTCAGGGTTAGCTCTTTCAGCTCTAAAAGGTGTGCCGATCAAGATTGTTGATATTGAGCCCGGTGCAATGGAGCATCAGATCAGTGCGGGAAATCTTGATTTTGGGATTACGTATCTTCCGTTTGCAACGCCGGATATTAGACTTATTCCGCTCGGAAAGTTTAGTGTTGGATGTTTTCATCAAAAAAATGCATTGAGAGATCACAAATTTGAAGATCTGCCATTTGTCGTGCCCGCAAAAATTCTGCCGGAAAATCCGCTAGGAATTAAAGAACGCGATGGTTGGCGGGATAGCTTATTCCATCGGAAGGTACTGTTTAAGACAAATTTGCTTTCAACGGCGCTAGATCTGACCGCCTCTGGAGCCTGCGCTATGATTATGCCAGGCTTTGTTGCGAGACTTTTTAATCAAGCTAACAAAGGATCTGATCGGATATTGATTGAGCGCCCCCTGCCCGAGAAGATTATACCACCCCAGACTGCGTATGTTATGTGCTCTGAGCGTTATGTTGAAGATCACTATTTGCGGGCGATTTGTAAAATTATCAAATCGAGTTTAAAGCAAGTGTGAGTGGATGCATGCGTATGTATTGATGATGACTTCTATTTTAGGCGCAACTTGACAGTCACCCAAATGCCTAATTGTTTCTCACTTTACCAAGGTCCCCCTTTGGTAAAACAGTCTGATATTGCAGCAGTTGTGGTATGATAATGACAAGTTAATTCATTATTTTTGATAAAACTTCTAGCCATGGCGGACTGGTAGTGAAAACCAAATTCATTGCAACAATGCTTCTATGCATTACATGCAGTGCGCTGCTTTTAGGTGGCGTTGGTTGTAAGCGTCGTGATTCCTCTCGGATCAAAGCTATTGGTAATTCCGTTGAAAGCAACGGAGCCTGCGGATCCTCTCAGATTTGGACCCAGTCAGCTTTGAAAAGAGCTACTGAATTGGTCGACACCATCAAACGCATCAAGTCCCGTCCGGGGTGCTCAAAACTTGAGGACGCGCTAAAGCATTTAGAGCGAATTCAAAGCCTAGCCGTTAGTCCTGAGCAGATGGAGTATCGAGCGACACGACTTATGTTGTTGCCAAGAGAAATCGCTAGTTTGACATCGTTCATTGGTGGCTCAAACTGGTTGAAAACGGAAGCTCGAGGATCTCTTTTACGGCGGATGGTCGAGCTCAAGAGCACCGAGACGGAAATTCTAGTGGAATCGAATCTAGCGTCTTCCCTTGAGCCTGAGCCGGATGGGTCGATCAGCGTGAGACGGGCCATGGAGGGTGTACATGCTCGGCTGTTATCAAGCGGTGTCGTGGGTTTAGACGCCCTTAGTAGGATTTTTGAAACGATCGGGGAGTCGGAGAGCTGTTTAGCGGGTATTGGTGAGGAGCAAAACCACTTTCTACTGGGTTCCGCCCAGCTTTTGGGAGCCTTTGCATCTGCGGATCCTGGGGTGGCCTCTCGCGTCACTCCGATCGTTCAAAAGTTTGTAAAATTCATCAACGGTATGTTTGAGGCAAAAGTAATGCGAAATGTTACTGATAATCAACTTCGTGAAACGATCACTTGCCTTATCGAAATGGTTACCCATTCATATTGTTCAGCCCGCGACTCAAAACTTCTGTTGGATCGAAGCTTTTCCCGGCAGCAGTATGATCCAAACCCTGATGGGGCGTCGTCTGATCCAAACAAGGCATTTTTGGGCATTCGGCTTATGCACTCACATGTTCCAGCCATCAATAAGTGGGTCCAGCAGATGATGCAGGGCGTGCTGCTCCGAAACGTCGACAATCGCGAGGAGTTGATTCAGCTGATGAGGCTTCCGACGGATCTCATGGCCTACCGGATGGATCTGGACCAAGACTTTAATGAAGTGATGTATGTCCTCGCAGGAGATGAGTCGGAGTCGTCACGATCCATTACGATGGCTAAACTGCTCAGTAAATTTGGTCGGAAAATGTCTCAAGCGAGATTTCCGCGGCGTCGTGCCGCGTCATCGGCAAATCTGCTTAACCTACCAAATTTTTTCGATAAGGACGGTTTAGGTTACAAACTTCCTTTTTTACTCGCTGGCCTGACTGAGGCGGAAATTCCAGGGATATGTACGCCGGGTCACCCGGACGCAAGTCGAGGCGTGAAGAGTATCGTAGACCTTGTTGTTATGAACGGGCCACTTCCATCGATGGCATCGTTCGAGCTGTTTAGATCGACTGTGAGACGAAATCTAAATGCAATGCAGGACGCGGCAGTGTCTCTTGGTATGGAGTATTTTTGGCGAAATTATCCAATTGACTCAGTGATGATCGCAGCTCAAGGGATTTCAGGCTATGCGGTAACTCCAATTCAGGCTCTACGCGCTGTGGAAACCTATCTTCTTGATTATATCAAGCTAGCGAATGATTCAAATTTGCCTGACATTAAGAGTCTTCTTCCTCTTGCCGTTGACACGTATAAGCGCGTCGAAGAAATTTTGACAGCTCACAGTAAGCTATCTGCGACGGCAACTCGGGAGCAAGCGACGGGGTTTGCTCGACTTCTGTATCAGAGATTAGATGTCCTGATGTTTAATGAAACCCTGATCCAGCGCCGCCTGCAGCCTCTTGTGGAGGTCGAGCTAAACGCGATGATGGCAGGCCGGATTCCAGGCCGTCAATCGTTGGAAGCTGATTTGGTGGCCGAGGCTCAAAAACTGTCGGTGACCGATTTGTTTGCAAGAGCGGGGCTAAATCAAGGAGATCACCAGAAAATGGTTATTGACTTAAGCGCCGCAATGACAACAGGTATCAATTCCATAGAGGCATTAGAGCAAGCAGTCGCGTTTCCACTTGAAGATCAACTACGCAGAATTAGTTTGCGAGCACGGGGTGGGCGGTGGGATGCTGACACTATCCGCGAAGATAGTTACATCCGTTCAAT
>JBIKKO010000047.1:0-19815 GCA_044360315.1 Oligoflexales bacterium | reverse complement strand
ATGGTGGAACCTCAGTTGGGTCAACCGAGCGGATCAAACATGTCGCGCGCCGGATTGTGAGTCAATATCAAGAGGGGTGGACGCGCTTGGCGGTTGTCGTTAGTGCAATGACTGGCGAAACTAATCGCCTAGTGGCTCTTGTTAGAGAGGTCAATTCATCTGCACCCGCTAAAGCTTACGATATGGCTGTTGCGAGTGGAGAACAAGTGTCTGTGGCTTTAATGGCAGCTGCAATCGCAGCAGAAGGAATTCCTGCTGAGCCTTTTTTATCCCATCAGTTGGGTATTGTGACCGATAGTTTTCATACAAAAGCACGAATTAAATCGATTGACACACATAAAATCATGGACTGCTGGAATCGTGGAGTGATCCCAGTTGTTGCGGGCTTTCAAGGTGTTACGGAATCGATGGAGATCACCACGCTGGGTCGTGGTGGTAGTGACACAAGCGCAGTTGCCCTGGCAATCGCCGTTGGGGCGGGTTTTTGTGAGATTAATACGGACGTCGATGGTGTTTTTTCTTGTGATCCCAGGATTGTTCCAGAGGCTAAGTTGATTGAAGATATGGATTTTGAAGTGGCGCTTGAAATGGCGAGTTTGGGTAGTAAGGTTTTACACCCGCGCTGCGTTGAGTTGGGCGCAAAATTTCAAATGCCGATTGTGGTCCGCAATACGTTCACCCCGAATCATCACCGGAGAACTAGGGTTATGAATTTAGCAAGTCTCTCAAATCTTGAAGCTCCAACCGTTAGTGGAGTTACGTTAGATCGTGATGTAGCGAAGATTACGTTGATTGGACTTCCATACGATACAGCCATCGTATCAGGTTTGTTTGGAGCAATTGCTGAGGCTGGAGTTAACGTCGATATCATTGTGCATAATCTCCCAGAACCAGGTGGTAGAACCATGCACCTTGGCTTTACGACCGCTCGAGGTGAGTCAGATCAAGCCGTGAAAGCCGCGAAAGCATTTTGGACTAAATTGCAGTATAAGACGAATCTCGATCTTTCAGTTGATACGGATATGGCAAAAGTCAGCGTCGTAGGTGTGGGTATGCGCAGTCACGCTGGAGTTGCCGCCACAACGTTTGCTGCCCTGCAGTCTGCTGGGATCGATATAAGAATGATTTCGACCTCAGAGATCAAGATATCCTGTGTCGTCGATCAAGGGCGAGCCGATGAGGCCTGTCGGGTGCTCCACGCGGCGTTTCTGCCGACTTAAAACAGAACTTTGGGTCTGTTTTGGCGCTTGCATATGGCCAATGCACGACTCTGATCTGGAGCTTGGGTCACTGCTTGACTTCAGGACTAGTCTACTTACATGCAGGCAATTTCTTTGAACTCTGCCACATAAACGTCATGCTGGTCGCGCATTTTGAAATAACAGGCCGTTCGACCCTCGCGCTTATTGAACCAGCATTCGCGACTTATTAGCTTCGACTGACTTGGGGTCAAAGGTCGCAGGCGTAGAACATAGAACGGATCCTCGACCGTAGCCCAGAAACGACCAGTAAACTGACCGTTTACAAAATGATCTGAAAATACACCTTCGCGACGATTTTTAATGACCTCAAGATGATAAAGATACCGTCCGTCTGGGTATGTGAACTTTAATGTAATCTGGGAGTGAGACGGGCCCATCGTTTGCAGCGGTCCAAAAGACATGTAAGCATGATCGTCACTGATAAAGCAGCGTTGCGCGAGGATCGACCAGGTCGCGCGCAGCACTGCTGGATAGTCGGTAAAACTAGAGGCTATGGTTGTAGTCGAAAGACTTAGTGTTAGTAGGAAAACTTTGAGTAGCAATACTGGTCTCATGTCGCAACGTCTCATTTCTAGCATTCAGTTAAAAGAAATTCTTATAGGTTCTTTGAGTGCAGGAGATAATGAATTTTCAGTAGTAGAGCAAGAGAAACTTATAAATTTCAATGATTACAGTGTCATAGTGGGCTTGTCATGTTCCAATGCATGGGCGACGTACTGCTCATCTAGTTGTTTCCTGTAGCATGTCGAGCAAGCCGGTAGGTATTTTTCCTCAGCGCCCAGTTCGATTGTTGGTCCAGTCAGCGTTGGTTTGCCATCAACAAACTTTAGATTGAAAATGGCCTTTCGATTGCAGAAAGCGCAAGTGGTTTTGACCTCTTCAAGGGAGTCAGCAACCTCAAAGAGACGTTTACTGCCTTCAAACAAGTTTCCGCGAAAATCAGTCCTGAGCCCATAACAGATAACTGGAATATTAGATTCAGAGGCGATGGATCGAAGTTGATCAATGACAGACTTGCAAAGAAATTGGGCCTCATCAACGACGATACAGTCGTGACCGGAAAAATCTTTCGGATCTAGGACAGTATCGTTTGTTATGAGTATGTCTGCTTTTTTGACAAGACCAGCTCTCGATTTGACGTCTTGATCACCAAATCGAGTGTCTAGTTGTGGCTTAACTAGCAATACTTTTTTATTTTGCTGCTGATAATTGTGAGTTACGGCGAGAAGGTTCAATGTCTTAGCACTTCCGACTGTGCCGTATCTAAAGTAGAGTTTGGCCATGTGATATCATTCCTTACTTTATGGGCGCAAATTGCTCAGGGTTGCGCTCATGCATCATGTCGTAGATTAGCTCAAACAAATCCTCAGCATTCGGTTTTGAGTAGTAGTCGCCATCTGAACCGTAGGCCGAGCGGTGTGGTTTTGCTGTTAACGTGCGTGGCGGAGCATCTAATAACTCATAGGCTTTTTGTTCTTCAACAATTTGTTGGAGTATGAACGCCGAGGCGCCTCCTGGGACGTCTTCATCCATGCAGACGAGAGCACTGGTTTTATTGATAGATTCCTTAATGATACCAAAACGGTCAAAGGGTAGTAGCGTCTGAACGTCGATTAATTCAACGCTGATACCAGCGTCCTTCAGCAGTTTGGTGGCTTCTTGGGCGATGCGTATACAGGCACCATAAGTAACAAGGGTCACATCACTGCCCTGTTCTAAAATCTCGGGTACACCCAAAGAAACTGTATATTCACCGATATTATCCGGTAGGGTTTCTTTTTGGCGGTATCCATTGAGTACCTCGATCACCAAAGCCGGATCGTCTCCTTTCAGCAAAGTATTGTACATTCCAGCTGCTTGCACCATGTTTCGTGGTACGCAAACGTGAATACCGCGAATGCCATGAATAATCATACCCATCGGCGATCCAGTGTGCCAAATCCCCTCTAAACGATGGCCCTTGGTTCTGACAATGACTGGCGCAAGCTGGCCTCCAGCAGATCTGTAATGGAGGGTAGCTAAGTCATCACTCATGCCTTGATAACAATAAAGCAGGTAATCTAAATACTGGATGTCGGCGATAGGTTTAAGTCCGCGCATCGCTGCTCCGATGCCTTGGCCTAAAATGGTCGCCTCGCGGATTCCAGTATCGGTGACATGGAGGTCACCAAATTTTTCTTGTAGACCCTCAAACTCCAAATTAACGCCACCTAGCTGGCCTACATCTTCACCACAGATAAAGATTCGGGGATCTCTTTCAATCACCTTTTCAAAAAATTTCTGAATAACTTGGCGCCCATCGACCTTTAAGCTTGATTCGGAGTATCGAGCTGGCACTTCACCAACAAGCAGAGGTGAAGTGCTGGATTCCGAGAACAAATGACTAGAATATCGTCGTTGATTAAAGTCATGGTAGCGCTCTAGAAATCGAATTAGATTCAACTTCTCATCAAGAGCCACATCTGTCATTTGGTATAAGGCTCGCTTTAAAGTGCTCTGGATGTTTCGGCGCAGTAGTACAGGTTGGCGTCGCAGCTCCTGGGTTGCCTTTTGACAAATGACCGCTCGATCAGGGTTTTCGGACAATGACTCAAGGAGCTTGATGGCATCCTCGCGCTCATGCTCGATGGGGCTAAGGTAGTCTTGCCAAGCAGCTTCTTTGGCTGTTTCAGCGGCTTTTAAAGCTTCGTTTTCAATGGATTCTAGTGCTGACAAGGGCGCTAATTTTTGTTCAATGATCCACCCTTTAAAACGAGCGAGACAATCAAATTCATCCTCCCAAGATAGTCGTTCTTTCGATTTGTAGCGTTCATGACTTCCGGATGTTGAATGTCCCTGGGGTTGGGTCATTTCAATCACATGAATGAGCTGAGGGATGT
The DNA here is from genome assembly GCA_044360315.1 of Oligoflexales bacterium. Taxonomy (GTDB): domain Bacteria; phylum Bdellovibrionota_B; class Oligoflexia; order Oligoflexales; family RGVZ01; genus CAMDKS01. Next base: position 15,674 of record JBIKKO010000047.1, on the reverse strand, counting down.
GATCGCGGCGACAAGCGTCTGCTGCCTTGGTGTAGGTTTTTATGAGGCTTGGATAATCCCAGCCCTTTACAATGTGAATGGCAATTCCTTTAAGTTCTGTTTCATAATCAAATCCGGCCATGATCTTTGAGATCGATTGTTTTGTTGTTTGATGCTTAGCGTGTACCGAGATTCCATAGTCGTCGTCCCAAACGCTCATCAACATAGGGATTTGAAGTACTCCTGCGGCATTCATAGCCTCCCAGAATAGTCCTTCAGATGTAGAAGCATTACCAATTGTACCAAAGGCAATTTCGTTGCCAGCGTCGCTAAAGTTACGCAGACCATGCAGTCGTTTGTTATCTCGAAACAGCTTTGATGCATAGGCCAAGCCTACAAGTCGAGCCATTTGCCCACCAGTTGGTGAAACATCAGATGATGTGTTTGGCTGCGCTAACTGGTCAAGCCAAGAACCGTCATGAGCAATTAATCTTGTCGCGAAGTGGTTATTCATTTGGCGACCACCACTAGCAGGGTCGTGCTCTGTGTTGGTATCGGCAAACAGCTGTGCGAAAAATTGCTTGAGCGACAGCTGACCAAGGGCCATCATTACTGTTTGATCTCTGTAGTAGCCTGAGCGCCAATCACCGTTGCGGAACACCCGGGCCATGGCGACTTGGGCTAGCTCTTTGCCATCGCCAAAGATGCCAAATTTTGCTTTGCCGCTGAGAACTTCTTTTCTGCCGATGAGGCTCGCGTAACGGCTTTGGTAGGCTACTGTGTAGTCTTTGAGGATTTGATCCTTGTTCCATTCAGGTGATGTCGAAAGAGTTTTGTTGGTCACTAGAAAGTCTCCTGTAGACTTACGCTTGGAAGTCAAAATGTGCGATTACGGGGGCGTGGTCAGAGGGTTTCTCACCCTGACGTTCATCCTTATCAATCCGAACAGACCGACAAAGTGCTGCGACCGGAGCGGTGGCATAAATCAAATCAATACGCAGCCCCTTATTCCTAGGGAACGAAAGTTCTCGATAATCCCACCAAGAAAACACACCCTCTCTTTGCTCGTGCATACGCAGAGTATCAATAAATCCAAACGATAGAAGATCCTGGAGTGCGGCGCGTTCTGCTGCAGAGCAGTGAATGTGCTCTTTCCAGGCTACAGGATCGTAAACGTCTCGGTCCTCGGGTGCAATATTGAAATCACCGACAATAACAAGTCGGTCACTAGGTTGCCAGTTTGACTGTATGAAGTGTTTGGCTTGTTTTAACCAATTAAGCTTATAGGCGTATTTATCACTGCCTAGGGCCTGCCCGTTGGGCACGTACATGTTAATAATGTCAAACCCATAGGATGTTCTGATGGTAATACTTCGGGCGGCCTCATCTTTGCCGTCGAAATTTTTGAACAAGATATCCACAGGTTTTTTGGACAGGACCGCAACGCCATTATAGGCTTTTTGCCCGAATATTGAAGAACGGTAGCCGAGATTGGAAAGAGACTCTAGAGGGTACTTGTCGTCAGAACACTTTAATTCCTGAAGGCAGACAAAGTCGGGCTGCTCGCGCTGGAGGAATGCTTTTAGGCGCTCCAATCGGGAATTTATTGAGTTAACATTCCATGTGACAACTTTAATCATCGGACCACGAACTTTAGTGTTCTTCGCAGTCCATAGTCAACCGATAAAGACGCTCGTTTAAAGGAGTTCCATTTCGACGAGTGATGTGCCACTTAAAGAGTCAGAGTATTGAAAGTCGCTTGTCGGTACGCAGTCGTTGCGTTGTCCAGTGCTTTTAAACGTCGCCTGGTAGATGTCACACTCGACATAATTAAAACCCTTTTGAAAGGGTACTTTATCGCAGGATTCTTCTTTCCCTTGGCGCATTTTGAGACCGCATCGATCCTTAAATTCAATGGTCTTACGATCAGCGGCAAGGTTTCCATGACGAACGTGATGGGGGCAACGTGAGCAGAGCATTCTTCGATCCTTTCCCTGGATGAAAAAAGTTCCATAAACCATTCTGGTAGTTGTTTTTTAATCACAGTGTCCTGATGCCAACTTGGATCAGCCGCGCAGCGGTAAACCCACCACGATTGTCAAAACAAATACAACTCTAATGTCATTTACTAGCGATCATAACATCAAATTCTACGATTGCAATAAATTTTATTCGTCCTATTTAAATTCTTTGGCTACTTTGGCGTGATCGAGCCTGCTACCGTTGCCTAGCTTGCTGCTGATGGATCGGGAGGTTATCGTGTCCTGGAGGTTGACGGTATGCGTTGAACGGGGTAACGTCGAGTTTCTATGTTGTTATTAAAATGTTTAATTCTCCATTGCGGAGGGCACTCGAGTGGCCTGGTTAGAGAGAGAAAAAGCACCGATCGCAAAGGGCGAGCGCATTGATACTCCTGATGGTCTGTGGGAGAAGTGCGGCAACTGTTCTGAGATCATCCTTAAGAAAGAATTGATTGAAAACCTGAGTGTGTGTCCGAAGTGTGATCATCATTATCCTTTACCAGTCTGGGATCGTATTCACAGCCTGTGTGATGATGGGTCATTTGTAGAGGCTGATAGTAACCTTCGCAGCTCTGATCCGCTTAAATTTTCGGACAGTAAGCCCTATGCTAAGCGGCTCGAGGAACAGCATAGGAAAACTGGACGCTGGGATGCATTCGTTGCCGGTAAGGGAACGATCAATGGGCGTCCGATTCATCTAGGTGTTTTTGACTTCCAGTTTATGGGCGGCAGTATGGGGTCCGTCGTCGGTGAGAAGATTGCTAGACTGTTCGTGCGAGCGGCCTCGGAACGGGTTCCCGCCGTAGTGGTGAGCTCGTCAGGCGGTGCGCGCATGCAAGAGGGCTTGATTAGTCTGATGCAGATGGCCAAAACCTGCGCCGCTGTATCGAAAATGCGAGATGCAGGTGTTCCGTACATCTCAGTTCTTTGTCATCCGACCACGGGAGGGGTTGCAGCAAGTTTTGCAATGCTTGGTGACATCAACATTGGAGAACCTAATGCTCTTATCGGTTTTGCCGGACCAAGAGTGATTGAACAAACGATAAGGGCACAACTGCCAGAGGGCTTTCAGAGGTCGGAGTATCTTTTAGAGCACGGTATGTTGGACTTGATATCCCATCGTGACTCGCTCAGAGGTACAATTTCACGGGTCTTAGATATTTTGGCCGCAAATATAGCAAAGGCTTAATGTGGAGCCCGCTGAAGTTCTAGAGATCTTTGGCAAACGCGCAACCGTCATCAAACCGGGGTTGCAGCGTATTGCTTCAGCTCTTGAGATTTTAGGTTACCCAAGCCGACAAACTCCCACGTTGACTGTTGCGGGGACAAATGGCAAGGGGAGCACCTGTGGTTTTATGTACAGACTTCTTTCGGCCTGTGGACTGAAGGTAGGGTTATTTTCTTCTCCCCATTTGGTGGCGTTCCGTGAGCGAATTTCTGTGTCCTCGGGTCTGATAACTGACGCGGTCATCACCTCGAAAATCAGACAGCTTAAATCCGTGTTGCCGACTGACCTTTGGGCTGATTTAAGTTTTTTTGAGATCAATACGATCCTTGCTTTGCAGATTTTTGAGGATTATGACGCGGACGTTAATGTTCTTGAAGTTGGCTTGGGTGGTAGGCTAGACGCGGTAAACGTGTATGACCCTGATGTTGCGGTTATAACAAGTATAGGCCTTGATCATCAAGATTTGTTGGGTGCGACGCACTCTCTGATTGCGCGCGAGAAGGCTGGTGTTATGAGGCCTGGGCGGCCGGTGATATGGGGTGGACCCGACTCAAGCCATCAAGAAGCTCACGATACCATTCTTAAGTGCGCCGAGTCTGTGGGCGCAATGTTGGTTGTGCCCAGGACGCTTGATTCTAAAGAGTTACCTTCTTTGGTGAGGTCTTACCCGTATTTTCTACGACGAAACTTTTCATTGGCCGTTAGTGCAGTGGAGCACTTAATCGGGTCTGGTCGTGTCATAAAACTGAACCCAGAGTCTCTTGCCAGTGCTTTGAGTGTGTTTGATGATAGAGATCTTCCTTGGCCCGTGACCCTGATGGGTCGGTTTGATCAAGTCGAGGTTTCCAAAGGCTCGGTCTGTCGTCGCTTACTGATTGATGTGTGTCATAATCCTCATGGTGCTGCAGCTTTGGCTCGCGGTCTAGAAGAGGCGGGGGTTTGTCCCGCGGGTGTTAAAGTCCCTTGTTTGGTGAGTATTTTAAGTGACAAAGATGCATCTGGTGTGTGGGCTGAAGTGAAGGATAAGATAAGTGCGGTGATACGTTTTAAAATCCAGGCGAGCCGATCGTGGACCGAGGACGATCAGCGTATTGGTGGACCCATGATGAATTCATTTGCTGATGCATGGCAGTCTGCGCTTGAACAACAAGACTGGAGTGCTCAATCACCCTGGCTTATTTTTGGGTCAGTGGCCGCTGTAGGTGAGGTTTTTTCCTTCTTTCAAACAACCGGCTGGGAGTTGCGACGGAAGGTTGGCTTTTGATGATTTGGAGCACAAAGATGGCCCGTTTGGGTGTTTTTGCCGCGACTGTTCTTTATGCCGAACTGGCAAAAGCTCAGCAATCTAATATTACGTTGCCGGTTCCAGGGGAGGTCATTCCTGAATCCGCAAGTGGCCGGCCTCAACTGTTTTTTGATGCGCGAACGACTGGTTTTGGCAAGGATGGCAAACAGCAGGTCTTGGACGGGGATGTTATAGCAATCGCCGGTGGCCGAATTGTTACAGCTGATTTGGTTGTGTTTGATCAACAGACTAGAAAGTTTTCAGCTGAAGGTCATGTTGTGATTGTAGCTGCCAATCAGATTTTAACTGGAGATAAAATCGAATTTTTTCTTGATTCAGAGGACTTTAAGTTGACTTCGGCAAAAATTGTCGCAAATGACCCGGAGAAGGCTCAAGGGATAACGAAAGATGTCCTCGGGTTTTCCATTCAAGAGCTAAACTTCGAGGCAGATCGAAAGGCTCGTTTGGAGGAGGTTAATTCAAAAAAACTGGAGATTCGTCGCGGCTTTGAAAACCGAACGGGTTTGCGGGGTGATCCTAACGACGAGGAGCTGAAAGTTTATACGAAACTACTTGAACAAGAGGAGATGATCAAAAAGCAAGAAAATCCCGCCTTTGCCCATATGACAGAAACTCGCCGTAATCGGATAAAGAAACGGCGTGACTTTTGGGACAGTTCCTTGGATCTTCAAAAGGGATTTGATGGGAAGGGATTGCAGAGTTACTACCGTTTTGAAGGAGATGAGATCACCAAGACCAATGGTAATGACTTTATGGCAAAAAACGCCTTGGTGACTCCTTGTCGGTGTGAAGACGATGAAGCTCCAGCTTGGGGGGTAAGATCTGCAGAAGCTGAGGCGCAAATGGGTGGCTATGCAACATTTCGCCATGCATTGATTGAAATCAAAGGGGTCCCGGTTCTTTATCTTCCGTGGTTGAAAGTCCCAGTGAAGGATGCCCGGCAATCTGGATTGATCATGCCTATGTTTTCTCAGGATGCAATATCGGGGTCGGGATTTTCTCAGCCACTTTATCTCGATCTTGGTGTAGACAAGGATGCCACGATTAAGGGAGAGGTGCTTGAAAAGCGTGGACTTAGAGCTGGACTGGAGTTTCGCTGGAAGCGACGGAAATACAGTGGGTTTCAGCTAAATATTGAGGGTATGAGGGATCGCATCTGGATGAGTCAACGCGCCAGTCGTCGTGACCTTTTTCAAATGTACAAAGAGGGATTGCAAGCTGCTAGGTCAGAAGCACCAGGTACAGCTCCTGCGGATATTAGTGGGTTTAACGATCGTGAATATACACGAATGCGACTGATGCAGCGAAGTTGGTGGGAAGCTAACGCCAAAGAGTGTTTAGATTCAGACCCGATCGTTAGCAAGCAGTGTGAACAATCTCTCCTTGATGCGGTGCGACCGCCGACAAACGTCAATCGGGGAACGGCAAAATGGCGTCTCCATGATCGCCTGACGGATAGGCTTTCTCTAACCTCTTCAGGGGATTTGTACTCAGATCGTCAATACAATCCCGATGTTTATATCGCAGATTCGATTCAGGCAGGTTTTGAATCAGGTAGCGGCGAACGTGCGATTAATCCTGTTCGAACCCGGCTAACTTATGATGGAAGTGATTATTTTATTGGATTGGGATCTTACTTCGGTGATTCCTCTCGGCTGAGGGGGCGGTTTGAGGGATATCAGTTGCCTCTCGTGGCTCAGGCTCGTTCGAAGTGGCTCACGCTTGATTTAGGATCGGTATCTATTTACGGGCGCTTCTTTGCTGATGATTATCGGATCTTACGTAATCGTGGAATTGGAGTTGGATCTGATCAAGTGTCAGGTATGTTGCCATCAGGGCATTGGCGACGGGCTCAAGCCTCGTTTTTAGCTCCCTTGACCGGACGTACCGCTGTGCAGGTGGATCATTTTACAGATCTTGAACTTAGGGTTATGACGTTTGATGCTCCTAAAGCCTCCGCCCCTTCTGGTACACATAGTTCCCTGCAGTCGTGGAAGACTGGTTTGCGGTTTCAGTTGCCAATTGATGGGAGGTCTGTGATGCCGTCTTGGTTAAGCGGTATTTCGGATCAGTCTGGCCAACGAGTTCTACACCACATTATGAATTGGTCGATGAGCTTATCTGCGCGCCCCATGGTAAAGCGTCGCGGTCCTTATGGTGATGATGGTGGTTTGATTAAGAAAGATTTATTTTCATGGTTTGCAACTGATCGTCGCGGGTCAGATGATAACATAGTGGCAACTGAGTTTATGGATGAGCATCAGATAGTGACGTTTGCCACGTCACATCGGTGGCGGTTATACAGCGAGTTGTGGAAGACCCTGCCTGGAGAACAAAGTGATAGACAAAAGCAGGAGATGGCAAATTTGTCTTTGGAAGAACGGGCAAGACGTGAGCTTTTAAATACAATGGACCAATCTATCAAAGGCTTTGATGATTTGATGTCTATTGATCAAAAAAAGTGGTATTCGAATCGTTATCAGCTGACGGACTCTGATCAAAGCGAACCTGTTTCGTTTGGCGCCTCTATTTCCTACGACCGTATAAAGGAGTCACGCCGTAAGGATGAGGGCAAAACAAGGGATAATCGTCCTTGGAGTGATCTGGATAGTCAGCTTGGTTTAGCCATTTCAGGATGGTCTCTTACGAGTACTTCTAAATACAATGTTTATGACAAAACACAGACGAAGTTTTCTACAAGTCTCGTCTGGCCAGAGTTTTTTCGCTCGAATTTATCGACAGGTTATACCTTGGAAAGGGTGCCCACAATTGTAGACAATAAACTTCGGTTTATATCGACTGCTGAGAGATCTGTTTCACTGGTAACGTCGTTGATTAGTCCTGTGACAGCCAGCTGGATTTTCTCTCGTAAAGATAAAGTCAATGATCTACCGCAAGAGGACTATCGGCAGAAGGCAAGTATCGTTTATGGATCTTCCAGCGGTTGTTGGGGTTTAGGTTTTTCTAGAGAGAAGGGGTACGGGATTGATGAGGCAGGCGCAAGCTATCTGCTACAGCTAAATGTCACGTTTATGGGGCAAACGAGATCATTCCCCAACATGTCGAGCGCCATAGAACGGTTCATTAAAAAAGAACAATAGGGATTGAAATTCGTTGATTCGCAACTCTTCGCGAAGATGTACGGGATTTGTTCCACGTAGCGGTGTTTGCGGGATGATGGCACTTCATAGCCAGAGAAAGAAGCCAAATCGAATCTGCTAATGTCCTGATTTTCTGCCACACATAGCCAGGAATAGCACTTGGCACCATCCTTGCTTTATTAAGTCTGATCTCCTCATTCGAAGAGGAAAAAACCCAATGATAACTCAGTATTTACCACCTTGAGGTGTATAATGATTTGTCAGTTCTGTATCCGGCGCACTAAGCAACCAGGCTTTTCTTTCCGGGCGTTGATCATTGCAATCCTGAACACAGCCTTTCAGCTAGTTGGATGTGCCGAATCAGGATCCCAACTACTGGACGATAAATCCTCAAATCTGCCATCAATGACAATCACAGCTTCAATAAAAGACTTTATTTATAACAGGTCCGAAAACCTATTCGATCCGGATAAACGTTCCTTCGAAGCAGAGTACAAGGACGTTAAACTTGAATTTCAAGGCAGAGTATACATAGCGAAAATGAAACTCCGTGGTGGTATCCGTTTTTGCGATTCATTCCCACACTTCACGATCAAACTCAAAGGCAACGATCAAATCCTGGGCGGAACAAAATATAAAATTGTGACTCATGGCTCGTACGATCTAGATCCAGCTGTCTCAGTCAATGCCCCTAATTGCGGTGACGACTTGGCAGAAAAACCAGTAGGATCCGATTATAGCGGCGAGCACTACCTATACGATCTTCAGTCCAAAATTTCCGACTTCTATCTAAAGACGTACCCTCTAACGATTACTTACAAAGACGATAGCTCGTCGTTGGAAATGGCGGGATTCGCATTCCTGATCGAAGATTTCGAGGCTACTGCCGAACGATATGGTGCGGAAGAAACTGACTTCGGTATGATAAATGAGCAGGTCTCTTGGAAAGAGATAAATGAGCAAGAGATTCGAAACACAGTCCTTGGTGATGAGTATTTTTCGTTTCTAGTCGGAAAGTACAGAGAACTCGAAGAAGCGAATCCTGGCTACAATAAAAAACAGATATCTGAACTGCTACCGAAGCCAGCGGACATCGCAAATGACCCCGATATTATGGCGAAACTCAATGCGGCGACCGATGCGCGGCTACCATCGATCAAGAGCAGCCTCAAAACAAACCAAATTAGTATTTTGCACTTAGCAGATAGAACCGCCCTGATGCAGGCAGCGATGTTCAACGTTTTGGTAGGAAATTCAGACTGGGCCTTTTTTGGCTTAACCACTCATCCCGCCGGTCATCGCAACCTGAAGTTCCTCGACCAAGGCGGAAAGATTATCCCACTGGCATACGATTTCGACTTATCCAATACTGCTTCAGGTAATTCAGTTTCAACCAACCATTACAAAGACATGCTCGCAAGCCTCAAGGCCGGTATTTACAGCACGTATGGTGACGTGCAAGCGGTACCGCTACAGGATGTCATCGAGGACTATCGCAGAAAAGTTGAGACCATGCTTAATGAAGATAGTTCCCTTAAGGCCCACATGCGCACTAGTTTTGAAAATTTTTTAGAAGCTACTAAACAGTAACTGCACCCTTACAACCGTTAAATGGGTTTCGATCAAGATCGATTGGAGTGTCCAAGATCTCATCGTACTTTTAAATCAAAAACTTTGGAGTATTGGCCATTATCGCGCATCCGACTTGTGCGTTACAGATTGCCGACGGCCCATGCGCTGGCAATGACGTGGGGTTGGCCAATATTCCAAGAACGACGTTCTATACTCACCTATAATCTTTCACGAATTACACATCGCACTTTCGACGCGAGCTGAAATATCATTTTGACCTAATCAAAGTAATGAACTAATTTTCATTTATATGAATGTACAATAGACTTGACACGCTTCACATCATTATGTATAGTCTATTGTACATGAACGTTATTGCTGAGGACTCCATGCCGCGAATCGAAAGCAAATTGGCAATTAGCAATCGGATTCAAGAGCTAAGAGTCGCAAAGGGCATGACGCAACAGGATTTAGCCGATGCTGTTGATGTCACGCGCGCGACAATCCTAGCTTTAGAGAAAGGCAGCTATAACCCTTCGCTGGAGTTGTCGTTTCGTTTGGCAAAGTGTTTTCATGTCGGGATTGAAGATATTTTTTTCTTAAAAGGAGTCCATGGTGAATAAATGCTTTCGGTTTCTCCAGGACTACTTGGTGTTCTCGTTACCATTCGTTATTGCTGCAATGGCCTGGGGTGCTTTTCAGTCCGATCGAACCGGCAACCCGGCATTGCTAAAATTTCTATGGCAAATTTTAGGTTGGAATACCGTGACGTGGTTCGCATTCCTGCTGGTATTTTTAATAGGCCTTATCTTTGTGCCGTCCATGCGCGACACGTCGATGAAACGTCTGGCCAACTTAAAAGAACGTGACGAAAGGGAACAATTAATCACGGGCCGCGCAGCTACTGCAACTTTTGTTTCATCATTAAGCTTGTTGATTTTATTTCTTTTTCTTTCGGCGTTCACATTTAGAATATCCAATGCGCCAGTAGAACAAACTCCTGATGGCAAAACCAAAGATATAAGCATCTCAATGAAAGTTAGATTATTTGACAAGCCGCGCATCGAACATGCGCCTGGGAACATAATACTGGAGTCAAAAGACATTCCACTTTCAAAGACATCGATCATACTGATCTTTATTGTTTGGCAGATCGTTATGTTTAACATTTATTCGCGAAAGCAACTTAGGCAGGATTTGCAATAGGCACGATCAAAGAGCCATTGTCCCTTAAAATACCACTAGCTCGAACAGATCCCATACGCTCGTTAAGCTGCGCTTAACTCACTTGGGATGACGAGAGGTGGTAGAGATCCCATACGCTCGTTAAGCTGCGCTTAACTCACTTGGGAAGACGAGACAAAAATTTTAAGGCAACACCTCAGCAGCCGAAAATTCAGTACCAACCAATCGTCGATAGAACAGCCTGCATGCAAACCAGAGGTGTGAGATCGTTGCATCTTTTCATCCCCGTCAAGACTTTGGTGAAGTCCAGCAGAAGCGTTCTTTTACGATTTGGATCTGCTGACCGTTGAGGAACTTGCCAAATCATTCGCTGCGGACCAAAAACAATTCGCTTGCCGATGGAAAAATCACAGACCAACTTTCAGATGCTTGGAGTGGTGCTTACGGATTCGTCAGGTATGTCGATCAGTTAAGGAAGGTGTGACGGAGAGAGGGATTGTGATTGACGAGGCAGCCTATCACCCAGCCTGAAGACGCGCGAAAGCGTTGTGGGCGGTTAAGTAGATGCGCTTAATGTTTTTCTTTTAGCGAATCAGTAGATCACTGACAATGCGTTCAGCAACGGCTCGAGACGAATTACTGAAGCCATAATAAAATGATTCTTCGTTGCGAAGGTGATGAGCCTCTGTCGGGATGTCACCTCGAACTGTCGGGATCTCGCCTGAAAGCGCATATTGCCGTCGCATCAGCAGTGTCTTGGTATGGAGGTCCCACACTTCAACCTCAATTGTGGACGACCATGATGTTTTTAAAAAGTAGTCATCTGCAATACTGATGTCTTTCAATTGGCCTCGCCCGGGCGGTTCGCGCTGTCCACTAAATAGATCAGGTTCAGGCTCACGCTTGTTGTTGGCAGGAGATTTGCGTTCCCCTGCCTTGCCCGATGAACTTTGGGTAAGATGGGTCCGTATAATAATGTCAGCGTCGTTGGCGGTTGACAGATGAAGGCGTCCCGTTGCGGCTAGGGCTCTTTGGAGTTCATCCCACAAAACCTCGTGAGGCACCGGTTCTTGAGCGGTGTTGTAAACCGCCTCGACATAGACGCGGCGCATACCGGCTAGATGACCTGAGCGTAAGTTTGTGAGCTGATATGTACAGCCACTGGCGATCAATACAAGAATACACCACAAAGTGGTTACCCTGCAGTTTTTAGTAGACTCTTGGAATGTGTCCTTCATAATAGTCATGAAGATACCATAACCTTAAGTGTGTGAGGTTGCCATGGAATTTGATCGGCTTCCGTCGAAGCCCGTTGTGAAGAGCTACGTTGGTGCCCAAGCCGAGTGGGAAAACTGGCTGTCACATAATAATTTTGAGATTTTGAGCGATGCAGACGGCGTTGACTGGCGCGTTGTTGTTAGTTTTGAGCAAAGGCCTAGCGAACTCAACCATCATCAAGGTAAGTGGACGGCAACGGTCCAAATCGGTGTTGATTTGTCAGTGGAAAGGCTTGTCGAGACGGGCACCCTTGATCCCAAAGTCGACAGACGGCTTATTATTTTGGCAGGGGAGGGTCCAATCCCCTTGCGGATGAAAACATTAAGGTACGAGGCTCTTGGTGAGAGTGAGATGCGGGAGACGATTGTTAAGGTGCTTCCTGAACTACGCGAAAACTTTAGGAAAACATCTTTACATAGGGTCAAACGTGACCTGCTGTCGCGCTGGGTTGATTCTTTGACTAGCTTCGGACAAAAGGAGGCTCTTGGGTTGGTTTTAGAGGCATCTGACGATGGTGACGTTCTAAGCAGCTCAGAAACTTGACTAAACCCCTGGGTTTCCACTAGTAATGATAGTTTTTCTATCGATCAGTTATCAGTTTGGGAGTCGTTTCCGATGTTAGAGTTTATTCCTGAAAAAGTAGATCGTGCCGTTGTTATGAACGTGGTTCAGTCAAATCGGCCTATTGGAACTCCCGTGGCGGCAATTGTATCCCCTGTGGAGACTTTCGTTGGTGCTGATTTTGTCGTAGCTGTTCACAACTGGTTGATTGGAACACATCTACGGTATGTGATTTTTGATCTTCAAGACGAGAAGGAAGTGCCGGCTGATTTTTTGGAAGAGCTCATGCAGCTTATGAAGCGGGTGCGTATTCCTTTTCTATTTGCCGGAGTGATGCAGAAGCCTCGGTCACTGCTCGAATCGTACAACTATGTGTCTAAATATCCCATTTTTGAGTCGATTGATGATGCAATTGGTTTCCTCGAGCAGAAGTTTCCAGATTATTTATCCGTATCTTTTGATGGAATAAACTTCGGTGTACCAATTGAGATGGTTCGAAGTCGTCTTAATGGTAAGGGTGGTGAAGAGGAAGGCGAAGTCGTCACAGAAGATGAATGAGCGAGACTCTTTAATTTAATCCAGGTTTTTTGTTGTAAGCAAGGGAGTCGCCCGCGTACGCGGGCGAATTTTTATTTGAGTCTTGCTAGTTCTTTTTTGATGATGTCGAGATTTTCTTTTACGGTATCAAGGGTGGAAGCTTCTGGAAATTTCGAGACCGCAGTCTCCAGAAGACCTTTAGCTTTCTCTAGATAAGCTTTTTTGTTGATCGGTTCTGATGTTGAAGAGCTTGACCGATATTGGTTTGCGGCTTGTCGCCTAAGGTCTTGTACGGCGCGATTAGCCCAGTTCTTCAGATGATCTTGAGCGATCTGATAGTTGTCTGTTCCTTTTTTGATTTTTCGGACTTCGATCACGGCCTTTTCATATTCTTCACGAGCAGCGTGCTCAACGGCCTTTGCCATTGTGCTATGAGACAGTTCGTTGTCTTCCGCTGTTGCAGGTACATCGGCAGTTTCAGTATCCGGACTGGCATCTTCGGGTGAAGCGTCGACAGGAGCTACAATCGTTACATCCATGCCTAGTTTTTTCGCTAGGTCGCCCCAGGATTGAGTCTCAGACTTCAGTGTATTCACCAGATTTTGCGCAAATGCTTGACTGTTGCCGCTATCTTTACTCGCATCCAAGGCCAGCGTATAAATCGGATAGGTTTTTAGGTATGAGTTTGCAGACAGAGCGCTAACGCAGTCCACGCCTTTCTCCCGACAACGGCTTTCGAAGCTTGTTGAAGAGTCAGTTTTGGTGGCCTCCGGCTCGATGACGCTAGTGGATGGATTTGTACCAGGTTGTGCTGCATTGACATCTACTTCACGAAACGTCGTCTTTTTGCCGCCGACTGGTGTCACAATATCGCGGAGAATACCAACGACAATCGCAGCTTCATGAATTGTCCCCGCCGTTGGGTTTACGGGGAACTTTAAAAAAGCTTGTCGATCGCGTTCTGTGAAGTCTTTACTCGAGGATGAAACTCGCTCAAAAAATTGACCGTATTCAAGCTCTGGTGGAGGCGGGGGTGGTGTCACTTTGACGAGGGCTGGTCCCGTAGGCTTGACGATCGCTGTAGTTTTTCCGGGAGATTTACGTTTTTTGACGGGTTCGGATTGCTGTTGTCCAGGCGTCGATGCACATGCGGTAACCAGCAGCCCGACACCAGCCACTTTAGCGATAAAAAACATTAGCTTGGTCATGATTTACTCCTAAGGCTATAGCATCATACTGAGTGATGCGATGTATCGTCGATCTTCAACACGTTTGAGCGTATTACTAACGTCGACTGCATAGCTAGCAAATTCTAGGCTAACAATTGACGTATTCAGTAAAATACCCCAGGTTAAGAATCCCTGATTGGCGCCAACTTGCACGGCAAAGGGAGCGCGCTCGAGAGGATTACCCGAAAAAATCTCAATGCCTCCGTGCAGCATTTTTGCAAAATCAATTCCCGGCAAACCATAGTATACGTTTCCGGTACCAAGATAAATATTTTGAATATCAGCTGAGAGTCTAACACTGTAGTTTTTTGCAATCCGGGGACTGATGGAAAAACCGATTCTTGTGTCAGTGGGATCGACCACCGACAGCGCTTCAGGGTTGCCCTTAGATCCTGAGTAAACTGTACCACAAATTTTTTGTCGTATTTCGGTGAAGGGATTTAAATAATCATCAACACAGCCTGTCGGAAGATTGCGCACCGTAAAACCCACGGTCGGAAACCAAAAATCAGCGATTGTATACAGGAATCCGAAGTCCGCTCCGAGGCCAAAACCGCGGTTGCTGTCTTTTTTAATTCGATTAAGTAAGGCTGTGCGGCTTTTGAGTTCGCCACTGTTTACCGTATCCTCATATGCATAACGGTAGGTTGGTCGCAAGGTTAAACCCATACTAATGCGATTTGCAGCGTTGGTGAATGCATAGCCAAAATTACCACCAACATCCGTAACGGCAGACACCCTGGCATCAGATGGAGTATTTTTATCGATGAATATATGAACCACTGAATTGCTAAAGACTCCCAATCCCATAGGTTGGTTTTTATGAGCCTCGAACAGGATCGCAGGAAAGGCCGCTGCACGCGCGTAAAATGGTTTTGACGTATTCAAGTCACTTGACTCAATCACGTCGGCAATACCTGAGCTGGAAGCACTCTGGATTGCAGCGTAAAAGCTTCGACTGGCGGCGTTTAAACCCAGAGTTAGATTGGGAAACTTTAATATATGCACACCCTGACGGCTTCTGGCCTTGCGCACTCTGGCGATGCCCGCTGGGTTTGTCCAAAATGCTGATTCATCATTAGCCACAGCGGTCAGGGCGCCGCCAAGGCCCATCGATCTGGGTGTTGGGTAACCTTCAGGGATGCCAATTCCGAATACGCAGTCGGCTGACGTCGCAAACAACGCCGCAACAGCGGCCAGTTTTAATCCAGAGCCGAGCACCCTTGACCCCTCCAAAGGTAAAAACGATGAGAAACCTAGTGTTGGTACACTCATGATGAAGGAAAAGGGGTTCAATGGCAAGTAGAGTGTTATTTCGAGGTGTTAGAGGCCGTCCCCCGGCTGAGACGACTAGAGGGATTGGGTGAGGGTTTCTAGATCCTCTTTTTCCTTCAGGACTTTTACGAGCTCTTCAGACTGCTCAGTAAGCTTTAATTGTAAGTTTCTGAGCTGCTCATCTTTGGCCGCCAGCATGGCATCCTTCATCTCGAGTATGGCGTCGGTCATCTGTGTGAGGCGATTCATTGAGTCTTGGGTCAGTTTAAGGATCTCCCGATTCTCATCCTTTGCTAAGCTGAGATGATCAATCAAAAGTGCCAGTTCCTGGCTATGGATCGCCGGTTGGAGGCCCAAGGCGGTGTGCGTTTGAATGTCCGAGGTGGGAGATAACGACTGGTT
>JBIKKO010000182.1:0-6655 GCA_044360315.1 Oligoflexales bacterium | reverse complement strand
CATCTTGGTCATGATGGCTTGCGCTTGAGCATCCAAAGCTTTTGAGCCTTGTGTCAACAAGGCTCTACGTATATCTCCGTCCGAAATGACGCCGATAATCTCGCCAGATGGAGACAGGACTGGCACTATTCCATAGTTTTTCTTGGTCACCGCCTCCAAAACATCATGAAACGTCGTGGTGGGACAAACACTTGGAAGCTCATCACCCGCTCGCTTCATGAGATCGGCTACGGTCATTAATCGTCGACCCAAGGCTCCTGATGGATGAAGCAGAGCAAAATCGTTTTGGCTAAATCCTCGGGCATTCATCAGAGCCATGGCCAGAGCATCGCCAAGACCCATTGCGACGGTTGTTGATGACGTTGGAGCCAAATTGTGAGGACAAACCTCGCGATCAACTGAACCATCAATTGTGAAGTCTGAAAGCTTTGCAAGAGAGGATTCAAGCTTTCCCGTAATTGCTACAACGCAAACGCCAAGACGCTTGGCATGTCTAGCAACTGTTAAAACCTCCTCCGTTTCACCTCCGAAGGCTAACGCGAGAAGCACGTCTTTTTTCTGAATAACGCCGAGGTCACCGTGTAACGCTTCTGCAGGGTGCAGAAACACCGAGGGTGTGCCGGTCGATGCCAAGGTCGCAGATATTTTTCGCCCTACATGTCCGGATTTACCGAGGCCTGTCACCACAACCTTGCCGTCAGCACGTAAAATCTCTTTGGCGGCATCTATAAAATTTTGACCAAGGCGAGAAGCCGCCGCCGTTAAAGCCGCCGCCTCGGTTTCAAGCGTTTTTCGAGCCGACAAAATAAAATCTAGGTGCTGGTCAGTCACATCGGCCCCTTGTTATTGTCCTTTGGGCTTCCTTGTCTCTTTGCCAAAATTGCTGCGCCCACAAATTCTCGAAACAGGGGGTGTGCGTTCATTGGTCTACTTTTCAACTCAGGATGAAACTGACAGGCAACATACCATGGATGACCTTTCACCTCCATAATTTCGACCAACTCGCCATCTGGGGACACGCCAGAAAAGGAAATTCCAGACGCTTCAAAAGTTTCCCGGTAGCTGTTATTAAACTCAAAGCGATGGCGATGACGTTCATTGATTTCAGAGTTGCCATAAGCAGCATGAGCTCTCGAGCCGTTGGTAAGTCGACACGGATAAGAGCCTAAGCGCATTGTGCCGCCTTTTGCAGTCACTGTCTTTTGACTCTCCATAAGATGGACGATCTGATCTGGGGACTGTGGGTCAAACTCTTGACTGTTAGCCTGCGATAGACCTATGACATTTCGAGCAAACTCTATGGCCGCCAACTGCATGCCAAGACATATGCCAAAAAATGGCTTTCCTGTTTCTCTTGCAAATTTGATCGCAGATATTTTTCCCTCGACGCCACGAGATCCAAAGCCACCAGGGACGAGGATGGCATCAAACTTTCCTAAAATCCCCTGAGCTGTCGCTGGATTAATTTCATCGGCATCAAGATAATCAACATCAACCTTGCAATTATTGGAAATGCCCGCATGAGTTAAGCTCTCGTCGATTGATTTATAGCTGTCAAATACGCCCACATACTTGCCAACGACAGCAATCTTAACAGCCGATGTTGGGTGATCCAAATTATGAACGATCCGGCGCCAAGCAGCCAGATCTGGAGCGCCAGTCCATATGTTTAACTCTTCTGCGATCGCTTGATCAAAACCTTGAGCATTCATCAACAGCGGTAGCCGATAGATACTATCAGCATCCAAGGCCTCGAACACACGATCGGATTTTACGTTACAAAACTGCGCTATCTTTTTCAGCTGCTCGGTCGGTATTTTTCGATCACTACGACAAACTAGCATATCCGGTTGCAAGCCGATCTGTCGTAAATCTCGAACGGAGTGCTGCGTTGGTTTTGTTTTCAATTCCTTCGCAGCAGCAATGTAGGGAACCAACGTCAAATGCACGAGCAAACAATTCTTGTCGCCTAAATCATAACGAATTTGTCTTATGGCTTCTAGAAACGGCAAGCTTTCAATGTCTCCGACTGTGCCTCCGACTTCAATAATGGAGATGTCGGCACCTTCACTCGCCTTGAACATGAATTCCTTAATTTGATCTGTAATGTGCGGAATGACCTGTACAGTTCCACCTAAATAATCCCCGCGGCGCTCTTTATTCAAAACAGTATCGTAGACCCGTCCCGCAGAAAAACTATTTAAACGGCTTAACGTTGCATGCGTAAATCGCTCATAATGACCAATGTCCAAATCAGTCTCGGCACCGTCGTCTGTCACGAAAACTTCACCATGCTGGTGGGGACTCATGGTCCCTGGATCTATGTTTATATAAGGATCGGCTTTCGTTAACACAACCCTTAGCCCCCGCGTCTCAAGCAGCGCTCCAGCTGTTGCGGCAACAATCCCTTTACCGAGAGACGAAACGACGCCGCCTGTCACAAAAATGTACTTAGTACGTTGCTTTGCACGCATAAAACATCCGTCTACTCTTAAGAAATTTATAAAAGGCGGGACTAGGTTGGCCCGAACGATCGAAATACCTCTCGTTGGACCTGAATCTTATCGAAAAGCCAGGCGGGCGGTCAAGGCCGTTTAATCCTAAAGCGTCTGCGCATTGATGCCTACGAGTTTAATCGAACGACGACGGCTGGCCGCCAAATGTAAATTCGGCAACAAAGTCATCATTGGCGGGCCTTGGTGATAAGCAGTTTTAGGTCACAATAAGGAATCTTAAGCAAGCCTGATAGCAAGATTTTGTCGAAGCCGCCTGTGATCTCGCCTCATAACTTTTAAATCTTCGGGTGACTGATTCTAAGACTCAAAGGCTAAAAAGACCATTTAAGTCATTTTCCCGAACTAACCCACAATCATAACGGCTAAGGACTGAATCAACTTCACGTAAACCATCGTAAAACTACTAATCCACGTTAAAAGTCCTGCAAAAGCTAGACCGAGGAATATAATAAAGCCATAAGGACCAATCGTCGATTCATAACGATCCCAAAAATCTCGACTCACGAAGGCCCGCATAATGGTCGCGCCATCAAGTGGTGGTAAGGGGATCAGATTTAAAAAAGCAAGCATGCCATTGACGTAGGTCATCGCCGTCAATATCTTGATTGCTGGCGCCAGAACACTGCCATCTTGAAACACGGACCATTGAAACCGTGAATTCAAAACTAATATCACCATACACAAAAATCCTAAAATCAGGTTAGACACAGGACCAGCTGCAGCCGTTAACATGGCGTCGCGTAGAGGTTTTTTAAAATTTCGCTCATCATAGGGCACTGGTTTTGCCCAGCCGATAAATGGAGCTCCTGGCAAAGCAACGGCGCAGACTAAAGGAAACACCAAGGTACCAATTGGGTCCGCATGAACAGCTGGATTTAGACTAAGCCGACCTTCTCTCTTCGCCAAGTCATCACCTAATGCAAATGACGCAAACGCATGCGCTGCTTCGTGAAACGTGAGTGAGAATAGCATGGCGATAAAGTAGGTTAGTCCGTTGGTCAGATCTAACATGGACATGCTATTTTCTCCGTAAAAGATATTTGGCCCTAAGATTATATGTCACAGACATGCTTAGACAAAACACTATTCATCAGAACAGTCAATATTAAAGACGTGTATTAGCAATAGACATTTTTCATTTTTGGCAAAAAAGTTGGTTGACGATTTTATGCCCATATCCGACATGTAGATCCGTTAAGTTTAGTGCCACTGACCGCGCGGAAGTTGGTACACATACCAATTCGCATTACTGTGGCCGCTTGGTTGCCCCGCATCGCGGCATAATAGAGATGCTGTATCAATAAAACACATAGAAATTCCCGGCAGAAAATACCTCATAAAGCTGCAATGGGGATGTTTAAGATTCCGGATTCCAAATAGCAAATGGTCTCGAAACATGATACTACGATGCCTTGGCGACATTTAGGATAACGCTTCTGAAACGCTTTGATACCGGCGAGATCGTCAGCGTTTGGTTTGGCAGTAAGCTTAAATTCAACCGCCACGATTTCTCCATCAGACAGCTCAAAAAGCAGATCTACCTCTTCCCTTTCGTCGTAGCGCCAGTGGTAAAAAACAGGCGTTATATTAGATCTTTGCGCCCAGGCCCGAAACGCGACTAAGCCGTATGTCTCGAATACAGCTCCCAGCATGGGTGATTTTAAAATCTGATCAGGAGTCTGATAAGCAAGAAGATGGGACATGAGACCCGAATCTACTAAGTGATACTTTGGAGCCTTACGCTCCCTCTGACCAAGCTTTGCAGAAAAGGCGGGAATCTCAAATGTCAGGTAGCTTGCGTTCAGAAGCCCTAACCAGCTAACGATAGTTGAGCGTGGCTTCCCTATATCATTGGCCCAGGCACTGGGGCCTTGGTGCGTCGCGGAAGCGAGAGCGACTCTTCGGAGAAATTTCTCAAAACTCAATAAATCCTGAACAAGTTTGAGATCGCGCAAGTCACGATGCAAGTATGTTTTTACATAATTTCCAAAACGCGTCGCGACATCACTCCACTTCGGGCTCAACTCCGAAATCCCGATGTCTGGAAAACCTCCTCGGAACAATACTTCTTGAATGGGTGCGCCCATTTGAATTTTTTTACCTATGGGTATTTCGTTTCCGACAAAACTCTGAAAGGTGAACTGAGCTTCGCCATTGCCATAAATTTCAGAGTGGGTCATGGGCAGAATCTCGACAATACCAACTCTCCCCGCTAAGGAATCTGATACCGAGGCCATCAGTGCCAACGGCTGCGAACCGGTTAACACAAATCGCGCACCAGATTTTTGCCTGGTCCGATCTACGTTGTTTTTTATTGAAAGAAAAAGATTCGTGGCTCGTTGAACTTCGTCATATATTACAGGTGGCGGAAAATTCTGCAAAAAAAGATCAGGCTGTGCCTTCGCCATACTCAATATCGCCTCCTCATCGAGAAGTACCCATTGATGTGCCGAAAACAACTCACGACAAAGCGTCGTTTTGCCGGTTTGACGAGGGCCGGTGAGCAAAAGAACGCTGTAAAGGCGCTGAAGGTCGTGAATTTTACTCGAAATTTGCCTTAGTTTATACATAGTTGTTTAATTTAACATTGCCAATGTTAGATTACAACAGCTGGTTGGCGTGTCTGCCATAAATTCTCAACGTCCTTGCAATGGTCAGGATTTTGTCGGGGTTGTAGAAGCAATAGCCTCATTAAAAAGTTCGCACTTAACATGATTAAAACCGTCAAAGGCAAATTGAGCGTGCCTCTTGCTCACATTAAGGCAGCAATCTGGTTTCCAGCTAAGAGAGGCTCAATTTTGATGAGACAGCCGTGAACGATAACCGGCGCTAGGACAAAGTCATCTTTAGGTCACACTTTGGCTCATTCGGAAATTTGGTCCAACAACTATTAGCCTACCGTCATCGATCAGCAAAAACTCTGACGATTGTTTCTGATCTGATTTTGAGCAACCTTGTCTCAAGTCAGAACTTTCATGTAATCCAGTCTGGCTGCGTCTCCCACGCCAGGAGAAGATTTAAAAAAGCTCAGGATGACTTTAAAGATTGGGCCGACCTATTTCTGAGCTATTTTGGATCTCTATACACCCACGAAGAAGCTTTGGACATATCTGGCAGAAATGCCGAAAATTCCGCGGCGGTGAGGCAAGCTTGTTCAG
The DNA here is from genome assembly GCA_044360315.1 of Oligoflexales bacterium. Taxonomy (GTDB): domain Bacteria; phylum Bdellovibrionota_B; class Oligoflexia; order Oligoflexales; family RGVZ01; genus CAMDKS01. The sequence continues at coordinate 981 of JBIKKO010000182.1, read as the reverse complement.
CGAAAGTATGGGCTGAAATGATCGGACATGCGGAACAGGTGATAAAAAAATTTTCTAAATCCACCACCATTGGCGACGCTGCATCCTACTTGCTCAACAACAAAAATGAACTTATGCAACACTTAAGTGACTACCGAGTGCCGATGACAAATGACTTATCCGAAAGATTACTTCGACCGGAAAAACAAATACAATCAAGCGCACTATTTCGAGACTGCATCGAGGGCAGGCAAGCACTCGACGTCATTCGATCGCTTATCCAAACAGCCGTTGCCGCAAACAAAAATGCCACAGCATACATAGAATGGACGCTAAAGCAAGATGAACGGGACGTGGAGGCGCATCCAGAGAAATTTACGCCATATGCCTTTTTGGCTCAAGGTTAGGGTCCGTATATCCAACGCTTACAAATGTCTACAGGATAGAAGAGCATCTAAAACTGCAGCGCGGCGCAGGACTCAATGGCCATTAAGTTCAACACTACGCCCTTTCCGATCACCGCATTATCTGTAGAGCGGCTCTGGCATCGTGATGCTCGCGTTTAAGTTGAATTCCGTTTGCTATGTTTGCCTTTTTCACCTAGTTAGGTCGACTTATCTCAATAATGAGAGCAAAAAATTGTTTACGGGGAATAACGTGAAGGGGAAAGATGTAACGGGGAAATCGTGCGTTGGGGGATGACAAGAAACTTAAATGATCCCCACAAAGTTGATCATAAGACCGATCGCCCCAACGCCACACATGTAAAACCTAATCAGCGTCAAAAACAGGAACCTACTGGTTACGAACAACGCAACGAGGATTCTTGGCAAGAGCACTTTCACAAAGCGACTGGGCGTTTCCATCTTGAAAATTCCAACAGGTCACAACACGATGGGACGTGACTTCTCCAGTCCTCAAATTTTCAACGTAGGCTTTTAGAGATACCGACGAGGCTCTTCCACTTTGGTTCTCAGTATTTCGCGCGCAATTATATGAAGA
>JBIKKO010000181.1:0-6674 GCA_044360315.1 Oligoflexales bacterium | reverse complement strand
TTTCCCTATTTCCGCTCTTCCCTTCTTCAGCGTTTGATTCGGTGCTGCGAATCACCCGTCTGATACGAATTTTAGTCACATCATTTGACCGCGGAATGGGGGAAGGGCGGAATTTGGGAATGGTCGTATTCATAAGCCCACGTTAGCCCACTAAACCATGTGACCGCCAGCGACATTGTGCCATTTTTTGAATTTTTTGTGGAAGATGCGGTAGGCCTGACGAGCAGGATTTTGATCTTTCGTTACAGAAAATTTATATATCCCGAAACAAAATGGCCGAATCCAACGACTGAGATCCAGATAACAGCGCCATCCATCGATCAAAACCCAGCGCATTGCCCGAGCAAGGCTTTTTAAACTTTGCCATCGCTCGGTAGAAGTCTTGGTCTTCCTCTACCATTGGGTAACCGTGGGCAGCACGTAACGCCATAGCCTCTCCAACGCGCTTACGATTTTCCTGCTCGCCTATTAATTCAAAAAATCCATTACACAGCTCCACACGTCCGACGTAAACCTCAAAACGTGCAGCTTTACCGCCCTCAACCACAGAAAGCGCTGCCTGAGACGGAGGATAGTCCATGAGCACGCAGGCACCTAGGCTTGCTAAGCGTGGTTCAACCACCTCAATCAAGACTTTAAAGTAGGCAGTCTCAAAATCATCAGTCTTCTGGACAGAGATCACACTAGCTTCTACGGCCTTGGCTGCGAGTTCAGGGTCTCCATCGATCAAGTCGATTCCTGCAAAGTCTCGGAATGCTTCAAAAACACCGATCCACCTAAACTGCTTTGGCAAACAATCAGACACCGGCAGCCCAGAGACAATCGAAAACGCCTCTGCGGTTGTTCGTAAGTAGTCTTCGGTTTCACGAATCAGGTCATGATAACCTAAACCAAGGCTGTACCACTCCAGCATCGTGAACTCTGGATGATGCCACGGACTGTACTCCCCGCGATTGCGAAAACACGGCGCGATTTGAAAAGCCTTTTCAACGCCCTCGGCAATAACTCGTTTCATATGAATCTCAGGACTACTGCGCAACCAGCGATTATGCAGGGTGCCGCGGTGATCCTCCCAAGACGTTGCAAAATATTGCAAATGAATCTCCGTTCCGGGACACCGTGTTACGATCGGGGTATCTACCTCTAGATATCCGCGAGATTGAAAGAAATCGCGTGTTATCTGCTTGAGATAGGAACGTCGTTTTGCAATGGTCAAGACATCTGTCTTCATCTCAAATCCTTAGGAATCCCCTCATAAACGAGGTTACCCCCCTGCTCTGCCGCACCGGGACCAATTGTTAAACACCAATCGGCGGCGCGAATCACCTCTTGATTGTGTTCGACAACGATCAAAGTTGCACCCGAGCTTGTTAGTTCTTTCATGACAGAAATCAGACGGGTGACATCCTCGAAATGCAAACCAGTTGTTGGCTCATCTAAAATCAAGACACTACCTGACCCCAATTTCTTTGAAAAATATGGCACCATCTTCAGCCTTTGAGCCTCGCCCCCTGAAAGGCTTGCGCTCGGCTGACCGAGCTTTAAATAACCGAGACCTAGACTTTGCGCGGGGGCTAGTTTCTGGATGATCTTTTTGTGGTGAGCAAATGAATGAACAGCCTCGTCAACCGACATATTCAAGACATCATAGATCGATAAACCGTTATATTTCACATCGAGAACATGTGATCTAAACCGTCGACCACGGCACACGGGACATCTTACGCGCGCATCGGCAAGAAAGCGCATGGTGAGATTTTGCTCGCCGCGACCCTTACACTCAGGACAGCGACCTCCTTCTGCGTGAATCGAAAAAGATTTTGCAGTAAGCCCAGCAACCTGTGCGTCCGGCAAAGATGCATATAGATCTCGCAACTCGCCCAGCACGTCTAGGTATGTTGCTGGCATACTGACACTACTCTTTGCAACGGGCCGTCGATCAATCAAATCAACACGAACAACGTCATCAAAGCCCTTAAATCCATCACAATGGCGCCAAACGGATTTTTTTGGCTTTTTTTCATCAGCATTCATGGCGGCAAGAAGATTTGGTAACAACACGCCTAGAACAAGGCTGCTTTTTCCCGCTCCACTGACTCCCGTAACGACCGTCATCGCTTCGAGAGGGATCCGAACCTTTGACATCTTCAAATTATTGATTCGAGGGTTTGTAACTTCGATGAATCCACCCTTGTGGCGATCGATAGCTTTACGTTGCGTTACTCCGGGCTTTCGCGTGAGCCAATCGGCGGTTTTAGATTTTGCCACATATTTAGTAGCGTCTTTTGGCGCAAAACACGCCTGGAGATATCCCCCACCCGTACCTCCAGTCGGCCCCAAATCCACAATATAATCTGCAGATCGGATCATGTCTTCATCATGATCAACCACAATGATGGTATTACCTTGATCACGGAGCGCGCGCAGGCTTGCGATCATCGTTTCAAGCTCTGAGTGATGAAGACCTTGGCTCGGTTCATCTAGAACATATAAAATTCCGCGAAGATTTTCACTCAAAACCCCCGAAAGTTTGACTCTCTGCGCTTCTCCTCCCGATAAGGTGCGAACTCGCCTTCCTAGCGACAAGTAACTTAACTTCATATCTATCAAGCGGGTAATGGCAGACCGCACTTCACTATAGACTCGCTCAAACGCAGGATTTTTTGCCAAATCACCTGAATTATTCATGTCCTCAAAACATCGACTGAGCTGACTGAGAGGCATATTCAAAATGTCATGAATTGTTTTCCCTCCGAGCAAAATTGCCTGCGCATCCTGCTGAACACCGGTCCCATAGCATACATCACAACGAACATTCATATCGCCAAGCGTCGCGTCGTCACTATCAGCTTCGTCCTCAGAATCAATAACATCTAACTCTCCGTAACCGTCACATTCAAGACAACGTCCTAAAGAGTTTGAGTTAAAATAGCGTGAATCAAGCCTTGGCCAAGAAAATCCACACTCTGGACATCCCGAATTTACAGAAAACACGTGCTTTTTATCGGCATCCCATCGCCCAGCGCTGTCAACAAAAAGCCATTCGCCATAGCCTCCTGATTGCTCCAACACAGTGGTCACGCCTCTAATCAAACGTTCTGGAGACTCAGACTTAACTTTCAATAGATCAATCAAGATTTTAATGGTGTGTTTTTCTTCACGCGCCAGCTGTGGTAGCGGATCTAAGTTCACAACTTTTCCATCAATCCATGCTTTCGTGTAGCCTTTAGCGGAAAATGCAGTCAGCTCTTTACGAAAGACTCCCTTCTTTGACTCTGTCAAAGGCACAACCAGCGCGATGGTCTTACCCGACGCCGCTTCAAGAATATGACGCACAATATCGTCTTTTGACATCGCGGCCGTAGGACGGCGATGTTTGGGACACAGCTGTTCGCCGAATCGCGCGAACATAACGGCAACCATCTCTGATATGTCAGTAAGTGATCCAAGGGTAGCACGATAACTCGGCGCCGTTTCATTTTGCGCCAGGGCAATCGCTGGACTTAGACCTGTTATTTGACGAACAGCCGGTCGCGATCCTAGGTCAAGAAACTGACGGCTATAATGGGATAACGTATAGAAAAATCTGCGCTGACTCTCCGCTAAAACCGTGTCAAAAGCCAGCGAGCTCTTGCCACTGCCACTGACGCCGGTGACCACTGTGATCGCCCCACGACGAATATCAACATCGATATTTTTTAAATTATGTTCGTTTGCACCACGAACTTTAATCACTTCATGAATTGTCATCGTAACTCCCTCACTGTGCTAACCAGCGCTCACAAATTTTTGTGGCAGCATCAAAACTTTTAATACTTGCTCGTCCTGTCAAATAGAGATCCGCTGCGGGTCCATGGTCCGGAGACACCCTTAAGTGGGGCAAGCCTAGAGACACATTAACAGCATCATCAAAATGCACGACTTTTAGTGGTCCTAGGCCCTGATCATGATACATGGCAAGAACTACATCAAACTCACCTCTGAGCGCACGCCAAAACACAGTATCAGCCGGATAAGGACCATGCACATCAACATCCATACGCATAGCGTTCTTGACAGCTGGCTCGATTGCAGTATCGTCCTCGTTACCGAAAAGTCCGCCATCGCCACAATGAGGATTCAGCCCACAAACGGCAATCCGTGGACGTTTCAGGCCGAATATGTTTTGCGAAGCCTGGTGAATGATCATAATTTTTTCAAAGACACTTTTTGAACTGATGGCTGCAGGAACATCGGCAAGACGTAAATGATTGGTCACAAGAGCCACTCTTAATTGAGGACCAGCAAGCATCATCACCGCCTTGGCACCCCATCTCGATTCAAAAAATTCAGTCTGACCCGGATATTGAAAACCAGCGGATGTGATCGCCTTCTTATTGATGGGGGCCGTCAGCACAGCGAGACTTGTCGGAACACGATCAGGAACAGAATCTAACGCAGCCTTAGCCAAACGACCTCGATCAAGCTCAGTCATGTAGCGAGCGTCAACTTTAGGCGCATCGGGACTCGGGTCGTACCAGTAAACACCGGGCCCATGGGTTGAAAGCGGCGACGCAATATCCTGGATTGAGGGCAAAGCCAAACCAAGCACCTCAGCCTGATGGGTCAACTGCCAACGGCTGCCAATGCCGACCACTGCCCGATGGCGCGCCATTGCCGGAACGACCGCGCGCAAAAAAGCTTCGATATTAATACTCAGTGGATCTCCGCACGTATACAACAAGGTCATCGTGTTACCGTTTAGCTCCTGGGAGATTTAACAAAAAACTTCATGCACACACGAACGGTCCATGGTAGCTTTGAAACAGGCTAAAAAATCTGTTAACAACCCGCGTCGGACCCATGTTAGTCCTTACTGGGCCGCCTGACAAACGGATTTACCGCCTCAAATTATTAGGAGATGACCTTGACTATGAACTGTCAAAGATTTTGGCAAAGATTTTCGGTTTTTTTGCCCCTAAGCACCAGCCTCCTGATCGTCTGGAGTCAGCCAACGTTGGCTACAAATCAGCCAATAAAAATGAAAACATCCATGTCCATGTATATCCTGGGATCCCACACGGAACCCGTCAAAAATCACCCAGCCAATCCAGATAACAAGAATCTTGGCATTGAAACCCAGTCCTTATCTCTTGATTTAAGACCCAGCATCAAGGCTGATGGTGGTCAATTTCAATTGATTGGACGCCCTCTGCTAAAAACTTACCTCGCACGGACTAAAATTTCCAATGAGGATGGCTCCGAGCGGCCCTACTCGTCAGCACGCTGGCTCGAGGCATACGGTGTTCTTAACGCCTCGGATATGGTCATTGTAAGCTATGGACTCCAAAACTATCAATGGGGCGCCGCAGAATCGCTTAATCCGAGCAACCGAATCTTTCACGAGACCGTCGATAGCAAGGGACTTTTATCTGCTGTACAGGGCAAAAACTTGATTAGGGTCAATATTTCGTGGAACAAGCAATTGACCTCCATCATCATGGGTGAAACTGAACCCGTCAAAGATGCTGAAGTCTTCCGCGCCGAGGAGGTCTTCGAAAGCCGTACTTTAATGAAGCACGAGATCAATTGGAACAGTGGAGCCGACTATGTCGGTATTGTTTACGGCGCGCAGGAAAGCGGTAGACCATGGCTAGGCGAGTACTTTAACCTCACTCTTTGGGATGGCATGACCCTATACGGTGACGCAGCTCATTATCGCAATTCTGAAGCATGGCGTCCGATTGCTGAGCCATCGGCGATCAACCCACCGGCAAACCTCATTCAGATGCAGCAATCCGATATCAAATCAAACAAGGTCCACACCACGGCAGTCGGAGGCATCCGTTACAGCTTTGCAGGTGGAAGTGATTTCCGATTGGAATACATTGCGAATACGGCAGGCTGGAGCCGTGACGAGGTCAAACTAGCGATCAGCGCCCTTGACATTAAGAAAAACCCGCAACAGCTCAATGACTACGCCATAACACTAAAACGCGTATTAAAGCCCGGACTCGAGTACAGAGGTCAAAAGTATGGGCTTGTCTCGTTAAGAGTGCCAGATCTATTTGACGTTAAAGACTTCAACGTCTATACACGCGTATTACGATCTCTAACTGATGGTAGCGCAAGTATCTATGGAAGTCTTGAGTATGCATTTTGGTCAGCGTCAACGTTTGTCTTATCTGCCTATGGCTCAACAGGGGATGTAGACACAGAACTAAGAGGTGTCGTTGCATCAAACATTTCAGCAGGTATTAAACAGGATTTTTGATGTTAGCAACACGTTGGAGCTCAATCGCCATCCTGATCACCGGAGCGGTTTTCACCGTTTGGACATCCCTGGGCGAGGCTCCATTCGTTGCGGAGCTTTATCGACAGCCTTGGACTGAGTTTCGAGACTTCATGGCAAACAGCTATTTCGAGGGGAGACCTTTTGGTGGCAGTGACATTGGCGTCTCGCTTGCCATTTTATCATTCCTTCTATGGTTAAGATCTCGCCAATCCAAATCGTCTACTAGGCCTCCACGTCACTTGCTACTGTTTCTTTGGCTCAGCTCCCTGATCACAGGACTTGCGGTGGTCCATAGTTTAAAATTGCTGATTAGTCGCGCCCGTCCAAAAATTGTAATCACAGAAAACCTCTCATTTGACGCAATCAGTTCCTTGACATGGCCAGGATTTTTCTCCTGGGA
>JBIKKO010000180.1:0-6714 GCA_044360315.1 Oligoflexales bacterium | reverse complement strand
GGGTATAAAAAACATCAAAGAAGGCGCAAGGTCCACAGGCACTAAACTACAACCACCGAACAGTACGGATTTTTTTCTGGATTTTTTTAAAACCTCAATACAACAAGCCAATCCACAATCAATGCACCCCACAGGGGCGTGCCGAGGCCAGAGCCAGATAAAATCCTTACGCACAGACGCCCAACGAAACTTTGGCCACCGGATGGCGGCCAAAAGCAGAATCTATAGTTTTGAAGTGACCATCAACATCAATTTCAGTTACGCCCAGACCTTGCGACTGCCTAAAGGCACCCTTTTATCAGCGTAACGCAGCTGGCATCGGCTCACGACCTGAAGGACGCTGTCCACCTGGCTGCTGGGGTTGGTTAGGATATTGCCCATAAGGCTGGCCTGGAAATGGTCCGTTTGGTTGATTGGGATACTGGACTTGTGGCTGACCGGGGTATTGCCCATAAGGCTGGCCAGGTAACTGACCGGTGGACTGTCCTGGATACTGCGCCCCTGGAGGTAACGAATTCGGATAGGGAATGTACTGCATACCGCCGTTAGTCGGCCCGCCCGGATAGGTTTGGATTGGCACAGGCTGATAAATAGGCGCCTGCGGCGCCGGCACAAACACACCGTACTGATTGTATCCAGAGCCAAATTGATTCTGATAATTATAGTTCATACCATTGTCACCAAGCCACGTGCTTGGGAGAAACAGGCTAAAGAGATTTTTTATTCGCGAGAGAAATCCCTGAAGCAGGCCACCAAATAGGCCAACCTGCGGGCCTCCAACAACAAATTGGTCGGGAGAGCAGACCATGCCAGGCGGACAAGCAACACCTGCCTGCTGATTCATAGCCATCGCGTAAGTAATCGAATCTGAGCCACTGCCTTTATTCGACGATGTAAAGTGCACTGGCTTTCCTTGGGCAAACGCTCTTTCCGCATCAGCGCCATTGGTGATATCGACCGAATCACTCACCGCGACAAACTCTACTTTTAAGTTCTCAGAGGCAAGGTCGTTGCTTGAGTAGCGCCCGATCAACAATTTTGGCGACTTTTCCTCAAGTGCTGGACTAACGCGATGACTACGGCTGGCATCTCTTCCACATGAGCTCAAACCAACAGCATTAAGTGTTAACAACACAACGAGACGCGTGAAATGGAACATACAGCCTCCGGATCCAACAACAGTAAAGACACTAAACAGACAGCGACAAGTGAGGACTCCACCAGAACGCAAACTCCCGTCAGCAACCTCCATGCCATCTATTCCCTAGTTATAGGCTCTATAAAATTATATGGTTACATCAACTTGACCGCGACTCGTTGACTACTTTATGGACAAATTGTTTGATTCCTAACACCTGCAGGTAAAGCTTCAGTGCACCAAAGCACAACGAAAAAGTAAAAGCCTTTTTCTGCAGATTAGATAGGATGAAGAGCACGTTGTTGAGCATCCATGAGGCGTAATTTGGTTCGATCAAAAAAACCCATCACTCAGAAGAAAGCTAAGCCCAAAGAGGAAAGCCACGCTGGTCCGTTTGGAGTCGCTGCCTGCTGGCCGCACCAGGAGTCACCCCTGGTCCTTGCTATGCTGGGAAACAAAAAAGTCGTCATTGCAACATCCTTGACTCCCATAAATTTGGAGCATCTCTTCAGTCTCCCGCTCACTGGGATGAATGATCCCGGCAGTGTTCATGAAGATTGCGATGACTTGCCGCGGTGGATTTTTGCATTACCCTACGACTACTTTGGGATAGACACCAGGACTAGCGGAGATCGCCCCCTTGCTTGGGAGATAAAAGCTGCCCTAATTTGGTCCGACAATCAAACCGAACCCCGGTATGTAGCAAGAGACGACGCTTCCTCTGCGCGGTTTCACCTTGATCTGATGAGCCAAATAAAGCCTCTTCTTATCGAGGCGAAAAAACGTATCCCTGCAGATCCACAACCAATCCATCTCAACCCAACAACCAGTGACGAATCCTATCTTGAATCGGCAAGCGCCATCATCGCCTCGATTGGTAAGGGTGATTTTTATCAGGTCAACCTTCTCCGGTTTTTCCAGTCTGCCTCAGCGGGAGGCTGGGCAAATCTCTGTAGACGCCTTGAGTTATTTTCCGGTCCCTTTGGTTGTTTATTAACCCATGGAAGCCGTGTGATTGCTTCATTTAGCCCAGAGCGATTTGTCGAAGTGTCGCAAGAGAAAGAGGGTTGCAAAATCAAAACATGGCCTATCAAAGGCACTGCGATGAGAAGGCTCGACGATGACGCCGAAGATGAACAGACGGGACAGAGACTGCTACATAGTGAGAAAGATCTTGCAGAGTTAAGAATGATTATAGACCTCATGCGTAATGACCTCCAGCGTGTGTGCAAGGGGGGAACAGTTCGCGTTTTAGATAGTGCAAAACTACAAAAGTTTGCAAACGTTTGGCACCTCGAAGGAAATATTGAAGGTCAGTTAAAAGACGATCTACGACTCGGAGAGCTTCTTGAGAGCCTTTGTCCGGGGGGATCCATCACGGGAGCGCCTAAAATCGCCGCGATGAAGCGTATTCATCAAGATGAGCCGCAGGCGCGCGGATACTTTATGGGAAATTTATTTGTACTAATGCACGATGGGACGATTCAGTCTAATATCATGATCCGCACCCTAACGAGTGACAACTGGATGCGCAGTGCCAAGTACGCCGCAGGCAGTGGCCTGGTCATTAAAAGCATTCCAGAGCTAGAGTTACTTGAGATTGAAAGCAAATGTGCTGTTTTGACTTGCTAAGAAGGGATTCCACCAAATGTTCGATACGATACAAATAGAGCGTAGCCACCGTATTAAAGTTGATGAACTCGAAACGTCATTACCGCGCCACCCCCAATTTAATCCCATCTATCGCCGTGCCCCTTCGCGAGGATTTTATCTTGACGAACAAGACACTAAACTCGCACTCGCGAATGCTTTGCGCTACATACATCCGAGATTTCACAATGAATTGCGCCAGGAATTCCTCGATGAGCTGAAGACAAGAGGACGTATTTACGGCTACCGATTTAGGCCAGAAGGGCCAATAAAGGGCAAACCGTTCACTGAATACAAGGGCAAATGCCTTGCTGGACAAGCGCTTCAGGTAATGATGGACAACAATTTAGACTTCGACATAGCCCTGTATCCATATGAGCTCGTGACCTATGGAGAAACCGGGCAAGTTTGTCAAAATTGGATGCAGTATAGACTAATCAAACGCTACCTAGAGGAACTCACTGACGATACCACTCTGGTACTCTATTCTGGTCATCCCCTTGGTCTATTCAAATCCCACGCTGGAGCCCCACGAGTCATCACCACCAATGCTTTGATGATCGGAATGTTTGACAACCCTAAAGACTGGCATCGCGCTGCCGCGATCGGCGTTGCAAACTATGGTCAGATGACCGCTGGCGGGTGGATGTATATTGGCCCACAAGGCATCGTTCATGGAACATATAACACCATTATGCTCGCTGGACGTTTGAAACTTGGAGTGAAACATGGCCAGACCATGGCCGGTAAGCTCTTTGTCTCAAGCGGCCTTGGCGGAATGAGTGGAGCCCAGGGCAAAGCCGTGGCCATTGCAGGCTGTGCTGGGATTATTGCCGAGGTCGATCCATCGAGAATTGCGACCCGCCACAGTCAGGGCTGGGTGGACGTTGTGGCGAAAACTCCAAAAGAAGCGTTTGCCCATGCGAATGATGCGATGAATAGACAAGTTGGGCAGGCCATTGCTTTTGAAGGTAATATTGTTGACCTACTTCAATATGCAGTCGATCAACGCATTAAGATCGATCTTCTAAGCGATCAGACCAGCTGCCATGCCGTTTACGAGGGGGGATATTGCCCTCAGGGGATGACGTTTGATGAACGAACCAAACTTTTATCCTCAGACCAAGAGGAGTTTAAACGGCGAGTTGATACCTCATTAAAATCGCATTATGAGGTTGTTAAAACTCTTACTGAACGCGGAACCTATTTCTTTGACTACGGCAATGCGTTTATGAAAAGTGTTTTCGATACTGGTATTACAAGTATTGCTAAGAATGGTAAAGATACTCGCGATGGGTTTGTATGGCCTAGTTACGTCGAGGACATTCTGGGTCCAGAGCTATTTGACTACGGCTATGGTCCATTTCGGTGGGTCTGCCTATCCGGAGACCCTGGAGACCTAAGGCGTACTGATACGGCAGCCGCTGAGGTTATTAAGTCCCTACGCAGCGAGATGCGTTATCAAGACGAGGATAACTATCATTGGGTCAAAGATGCGGAGAAAAACAAGCTCGTGGTTGGAACGCAAGCGAGGATTCTCTATCAAGATGCGAGAGGACGACGAGCCATCGCTCTAAGATTTAACGAGATGGTTCGACGGGGTGAGGTTGGGCCAATCATGCTAGGCCGAGATCATCACGATACCGGCGGCACCGATTCACCGTTTCGAGAAACCAGCAATATTAAAGATGGATCAAACATCATGGCCGACATGGCAACGCAAATATTTGCAGGAAACGCAGCTCGCGGGATGACACTTTGCGCCCTACATAATGGTGGCGGCGTCGGCATTGGAAAGTCTATCAATGGGGGCTTTGGCATGCTACTTGACGGCTCCCCGAGAGTTGATCAGATCCTTGACACAGCCATGCCTTGGGACGTCATGGGTGGAGTCGCCCGACGAGCTTGGGCTCAAAACAAACATTCAATTGAAACGTGCATTGAGTTCAACGAGGAAAATCATAAAAGGGGTGAGCACATCACAATCCCATGGCCGGTTGAGCTATAAAACACAACTGATCTGTTTTACCCTGAGCCAAAACGCCCTGCCGCGAATCCTCGGGTCGGGGTTTGTGTGGATCAAACTTTCGTTTTTTCCAGATAGTAATCATAGGTGCCATCGTAAATACGCATCTCGCAATGATCTATCTCGAATACTCTGTTGACAAAACTTCGCAGAAAATAGCGATCATGACTTACAATCATAACCGTCCCATCGAATTCTTTGAGGGCGTTTAGCAATGTCTCTCTACTGTCGATATCAAGATGGTTCGTAGGCTCATCAAGTACAATAAAATTAACGGGAGTTGCCAGAATGCACGCAAGCATCACGCGGCTCTTCTCGCCGCCTGACAGCATTCTGATCTTCTTTTCAATATCATCTCCAGAGAACATAAACGCCCCCAGTAGATTTCTTAAATACCCGACCGAAGCAGCTGGCAAGCGATTGGAGACCTCCTGCCAGATCGTATTTTCAGGACTAAGCAGATCACAAGAATATTGTGAGAAGTAGCCAAGATTAACACTTGCACCAATGGCTGCTGACCCCGATGTCGCGCTTGTGTCTCCAATTATACACTTCAAGAGCGTGCTTTTCCCGGCGCCGTTGACGCCAGTCACGGCAATTTTGTTTTGCCGCTGCACAACACCGCACACGCCACTAAAGACGCGCTTGGTACCACCCTCAGGTAAAGCATACTCTTTGCAAAGATTGTCTAAACGCACAACATCGTTTCCACTGCGCGGTGCCGGAGCAAACTCAAAATTAAGCTTCTTCGTTTCAGGGGGCAGCTCCAGGCGCTCAATCTTATCGAGTTTTTTGACCCGAGACTGTACTTGGGCGGCATGCGATGCACGAGCAGCAAACTTTGCAATAAATTCCTCTTCTTTTGCCAGCTGCTCTTGCTGCCTTCTAAAAGCGGCAATCTGCTGTTCCCTGCGGATCTCCCGTTCTCTCAGATAAAAGTCATAGTTACCGCTATAGGTAGTAATTTGCTTGTTCGCAATCTCTACAGTTCTTCCGCAGATCCTATTCATAAAATCTCGGTCATGACTTGTCATTACGATCGCGCCTTTAAAACTTTTCAACCACTCTTCAAGCCAAATAATAGATTCTAGATCAAGATGGTTCGTTGGCTCGTCGATGAGCAGGACATCCGGATTGAGGAGAAGAATTTTTGCCAGGGCAATTCTCATCTTCCAACCACCAGAAAAACTCTCCACAGGCCGACCATATGCATCTGGGCCAATTCCAAGACCTGTAAGGATAGCTTGTGCTCTGGATTCGAGGTCATAACCCCCGCGCGACTGATACTCCATCTGAAGCTCGCCAAAACGCTCCATGAACTTCATCATGTCATCATCATCCATCGGATCATCTCCGAGGCGAGCCATCCTGTCTTCCATCTTGGCAAGCTCAATCCCTATTTCTGATACCTTACCAGCGCCTGCCATACACTCGGCAAGCGCACTGCGACCAACCATTTCTCCAACATTTTGATCGAAATAGCCAACCAAGACTCCAGGGTCAATTGCGACGTTACCTTCATCAAGATGGTCGCGTCCCACAACGACTTTAAAGATCGTGGTCTTGCCTGCACCGTTTGGCCCAACCAGACCAATCTTGTCGCCTGGACGAACCAAAAAACTAGCATTTGCATAGAGAACTCTGTCACCAAAACGTTTGGTAGCATTACTTACATTAATCATGATTTCCTCTCACCCGCTCACAAAGTGACTCACATCACAAAACGCCAGCGTTATGGACTCTCAAGGTCCCCAACACACATACAAACAACCAGTGTCACCCCAAGAAAACACCAACCCTTAACCTCGACATCTCGATAAGGAACAGTACTCTACCCGATATCCATATAATTTCAATGGGTTCTACCCTTAGATCCAGTATATTTTTTATTAATCATTTC
>JBIKKO010000046.1:0-20350 GCA_044360315.1 Oligoflexales bacterium | reverse complement strand
ATCGTCCACTCCTTAACACCAAAAACGCGACTGACCTCATGCATAATGGCCGCGCCAGCGAGAATGATATCAGCCCGGGAGGCGTCGACCCCTAAAACGTCCCTGATACGCTTAGGATTTTTCAGCTTCTCCATAGCACCAAGCAGAGCCTTCAAGTCTTTTACGGGAAGCTTGTAACCATTTTCATCAACTAAAACCCGCTTCCTAAACAGTTTACTGTGCATAACGGCAATAGCTTTGGCTGTACCAGAAGAAGCAATAGCTTTCTTATAAGAGTTTTTATCGACCTCGCCACTTAATGGCTCTAATCTTAGATTTATATACTGATGCAGCTTTTCAACATCAACTGGCGTAATTGTTTTCTTGTGAAAGTGCTTTGCCGTCAAAGTCACAGCACCAAGTTTCACACTGGTTACAAACTTTATATGCTCTCCGCGAGCTAGAATCAGTTCCGTGCTCCCGCCGCCAATATCCATACCAAGACAGGTGGTGTTTTCTATTGGAAGAGCATAACGCATTCCTAAATAAACTAACCGCGCTTCCTCTACGCCATCGATTAACTCAATTTTGACGTGCGTTTTCTCGAAGATTTCATCCATCAGCTCTTGGTGATTCTTCGCCTCTCTAAAAGAGTGAGTGGCCACGGCTCGAATCGTCGCTCCGTAAGCCCCAGCTATTTTTGCCATATGAGCAATGGTTCGAATGGCCCTTTTTTGACCCTCAACCGACATGTTTCCGTCATTTAGTAAAAACTCGCCAAGGCGAACACTGATTTTCTCGGAATCAAGAATTTCAAGATGGCCTGCTTTATTCATACGAGCCACGCTAAGATGAATAGAGTTACTTCCTATATCAATCGCAGCGACGGTTTGCGCATGAGTAGAAGACGAGCGAACATACATAAACGGCACTTCCTGAATATTGAGAATAATCGAACATTATCTTTATCATATACGCGCTGATCTGACCAGGCACTCAGGTTCGGGACAGATTTTGAGCTGATTTGATATCTTTGTTAATTTGAAGTTTCAGTTCCTCAACATTACTGAAGCGCTGTTCATCACGTAGACGATGCGCGAACTTCAAAAAAATCCGCCGTCCATATAAGTGCAGATCTCGTCCTGCCTCACCGTAGACATGAGCTTCGATCGTATGCTTCGGAGCCTCTGTCACGGTAGGTCTAAAACCTACGTTAATCACACATGGCAAGTCCTCCAACTCAAACTCTGTGTCATCATCAACAGAAACCAATGAAAGACTTCCAGCATAGACACCCACTCGCGGTTGCACCTGAGTCACCGCGCCAAGATTTGCAGTCGGGAAACCAAGGGTTCGACCAACTTTATCTCCGTCAATAACGACCCCCTCGATACAGTACGGTCGCGCCAAAAACTTGGTCACAAGCTCCATTTGACCTTCAGCCGAAATCAAAGTCCTTAGTCTGGAACTGCTTACGATTCCCCCGTCAAAGCTTACGGTTTTGACCACGGTTACGGAAAAACCAGACTCGGCACCTGCCTGCCTTAAAACATCAACACCATCGGCACGACCTTGGCCAAATCGAAAATCCTCGCCAATATAGACCTCACGCAGCGGAAGTGGTCGAAGAAATCGTGCGATGAACTCCAACCCATCGAGTGAGGCCAAGTTTTCATCAAAAGGAAGCTCAAGAAGAGCGAAAACACCAAGTTGTCTTAAAACCAATGTCTGTATCAGGCCGGTATTTAACTTTCGAAAATCCTGGCTTCGGCCAAAAAACTCAACTGGGTGAGGCGAAAAGGTCAAAACAACGCTGCACTCTCCCTTGTCTGCCGACCGTTCAACTAGTTGCGAGATAATCTGGCGATGCCCCAAATGAACACCATCAAAGTTACCTAAAGCGATCCGAACGGACCGCCCAGCGCAAATTTTTTTCAATGTTTCTATGCTGTTAGCGTAATGCATCGCATTTCATCATTTCGTATGGCCAAAGGGTTTATTTTGAGGTACCACCAATGCGTCCTCAACTCGTGAGGATGAGGGTTGTCCATTAGCGAGAGCTTTTGCATTGGTCAATACCTTTATTCACATTTGGAGGTTATATGGATAGCATAGGAATTGAAGCCACGTCCAAATCCTCCGGAGACATCCATAGTTTTAGCCTTCCATTGATGATTGTTTTTTTAATTTTAGTGCTCTTGATAGGAATATTGTCATCGCGGACACTTCGCTCGGGCGGCATTGCGGTTCACCACCTGTTTTTAAAGATTTTATTGAAACGGGCTGGAAAGGAACTAGTAGGTTTTGTTCGCACACTGGACGTCGATACCGTTGGCCTGGTCATGACTGAAGGCCCGACCCGTGGGGAGCTCCTAGAACTAAATCTTTCATCATTACCTGGGTTTCCCCTAGAAAAGACCGTGGTCATCGGCCGTGTTGCACAGGTGAAACCACTGGGCGGCGCAAACCACAACTACCTCGTTCAAATCAAACTGAAAGCACCCGAACCTGCCGCAAAGATTCAAGATTCTATGATCACTTACATCGATCATCTTCACGCCTGATAGAGCCAAACAAGAGGCGGGGGTAGGGCGATGATTAAAGTTTCTGGCAGTACAAAGCTTATGGGTCTCCTCAGTCAGGGGATGAGTCAAACATTATCACCCTCTATGCACAATCACGCCGCCCAACTGCTAGGCAAAGATGTGGTTTATGTCAATTTTGATCTAACATCTGACAAAGTGGCGAGCTTTCTGGAGCTGTTTTGGGATCTTGGTGGAGTTGGTTTGAATGTCACAATGCCGCACAAAAATATCGTTGCGCCGTTGGTCTCTAATCAAAGTCTAAATTCGATCAACACCCTGTCCCGAGGTGCTAATGGCTGGCTTGGTCACTCCACCGATGGTGAGGGATTTTTGCGCGGTCTCACACGGTCGAACGCATCGATTCAAGACTTTGACATGGTCATTTTACTGGGTACCGGAGGAGCTGCTCAAGCAGTTATCTCAGCTATTTGCAGTTCAACCCTGGATCGCACCCTACCGATTATCATACACCGGCGCACAAGAGCTCGCGACCACCTCATGCACGAGTCAATCCGTGAGCCATCTTGCCAGTGGATGACGTTTCGTGACTTTTCTGCTTCATCCTTCTTCGACACCATGAAATGCTCTGCCGGCGCTCGCCGTCTTATCATTCAAGCAACAAGCGCACCCAAAAAAGGGGACACGCTTATCGATCTAACGCCAGGCTTAGATTTTATGACCCACAGTGATCTACTTGTTGACCTCATATATGACAAACCAAGTGATCTTTACTTCTCAGCGATTGCTCGGGATCTTCGTTGCCAGGATGGACTACCAATGCTGATTGAACAAGCTCGTCTCAGCCAACAGATTTGGTGGGGAAAGGCTGCCTCTTACGACGAAATGTTGCATGGAATAAAAAAATCGGGTTGGCGAAGTTAACTCCGCCAACCCTTAGGGATTAATTGATTTAACTCAACACGTTAGAGGTCAAACAGCAGATCCTCACGATCGGATCCCACGATCACCTCTCTTTCGTCGTATCTGCCATCAACCGTCAAAGAGATGCGGTACATACCTGGATCCAGAACGATATGGAACGAACCGTCTGGCTTAACGCTATAAACACGACCTGGCTCGGTCACAATGCGACCGTCTTGATGACTTGGCGTCACAGTTACCATCCCGCTCGACGCTGCTTTGCTGTCAATTGACACCCGGGCTCGAATTCCGCTTGTTGACAAACGATCAAGCATGAATCCCCAGCCCGCACGATTTTTTTCCACAGTCCGTTGACGCCAGGAGTAGGGT
The DNA here is from genome assembly GCA_044360315.1 of Oligoflexales bacterium. GTDB lineage: Bacteria > Bdellovibrionota_B > Oligoflexia > Oligoflexales > RGVZ01 > CAMDKS01. Next base: position 16,535 of record JBIKKO010000046.1, on the reverse strand, counting down.
GGCTGGAACCCTTGCTGTGACGAGCTCACCTCAATCACATAAGGAAGAACCTGATGCTCGTTGTAGTACCAGTCAATATCCCCACCGTCTACCGCATATAAGATCTCCCAAGACGTGCCTGGGGTGTATGTGCCTGGAGAACCATCTTTTGGAAGGCGACTAGCGAGCTGACGGCCAAGTGTTTCAATCGTTTGGTGATCAGGTGTATATTCACCCTCACAACTAAAGGGGTAAAGAACCAACTCACTATATGAATGATAACTAATCGAAAGAACCGGTTTTATCTGCGCAACAAGCCCCATCATCGCTTGCGTCTCTGGCTCGCTTCCAGCGGATGGACCTCGGTATGCGTCGCTGCTTGTACTGCCACTGCTGCCGTTACAACTTCCCCAAGCGTAAGGATAGTTACGATTGATATCGACACCGTAGCCTCCTCGAGTGTTTTTACGCCACATATTATTTGCCGTCCAAACCTTCTGGCTTCCATCAGGATTAACCATAGGAACGATCCAAATCGCATTATCATTCACCCACTTCTGAACTTTTGGATTTTTCGCATAACCACTGGTTAACTGCTCCACAATGTCGATTGCAACCTCAGTCGTCATCACCTCACGAGCATGATGCATTGCATTGAAAAATGCTACAGGCTCGTCCTCGTCCATAGCCACGTTATCGCTGATCTTCACAGCCCAAATATCACGGCCCTCCAAGCTTTTTCCAATAGACTGTACAGAGACAATCTCAGGATAGCGAGACGCATAACCGCGGAGCAAGGTTGTCAACTCATCGTAGGTTGTGTACTGAGCATCGGGAGCTACTGAAGGATCAATTGCTTTCTGAGCCTGAACATCGCCAAGTCCTGCCTTCATTAAGCGGCTCTTGACATGACTGCCAACTACCACATCAACTGTTCCATTTTCAACGTCAACACCGGCGATATCGTAGCCCTCACTAATCAAGTACCTTAGACCCATTTTTTGGTCCTTCAACTTGATCGTCACAATGGTAGCCTCTCCCTCAATAAGGTGAGCACCCACATGAGCACCAGCTAAGGAACTAAAACCCATCACCATGAATCCGATCATTAAATTTCGGAACATTTTACCGACGCTTAGCCTCATGCGCGCACTCCTTCCGCGTTTCATAAATTATTCAAACTCTGGCCAAATCTACAAATTGGTATTACCTTAATTTTATCCATTTAATTGAACCGCCGTCAAATAATTGACCAGAAATATTCTATGACAACTTCTAATCCATCCCGAGATGACCTCTTAGCCACCCTAAAAGCCAATGCATCGAGCCATGGGCTTGCGTTTTTTGGCGCTGCTACGCTGGATACAGAAGACGACGCGGCTCACTATGAGTTGTGGTTAGACGAGGGACGGCACGGCGAAATGACTTGGATGACAAATCACTTGAGTATACGTAAAAACCCTAGGTTATTACTCACAGGCGCCAAATCGGCACTGATTTATGGTTTCCCGTATTTTCTGGGTGATCGCTGGAGTCGAGCTCGGTCAAATGAACGACCGAAAATCGCTCAATATGCGCGCCTGCCAGATTATCATCGGTTTTTGAGAAAAAAATTGGAAAAAATATGGGACTCGTTGCGTCCCATAATTGGCACCTCACATGAGCATAGAATTGCGGTTGACTCCGCACCACTTTTAGAAAGGGCGCTAGCCGCAAAATCTGGGTCAATGTTCATCGGTAAGAACACGTGCGCAATCAACCCATTGCTCGGCAGTTTTTTTCTATTGGGAGAAATCCTTACCACTTGGGATGGGCAAGGTCTTGCAACCAATGAGCCAATACCACCGACAGGACGCACTGCCAAGGGAGGCTGCGGCACATGCCGGCGTTGCCAGGTTCATTGCCCAACGGGAGCCCTTGACCAAGACTATAGAATTGACGCACGCAAGTGCCTGTCCTACTGGACGATCGAGCACCGCGGCGAAATCCCCACAACGTTTTGGATCTGGATTAGTCGATATCTTTTCGGATGTGATATCTGCCAACTTGTTTGCCCCTACAACCGGAGAATTTCCCCTTCGAATGAAGCACTGGCGCTAGAAAGGCGCTTAAACTACAGGCTCGTTGATATCGCTTGTATGGATCAACATGCCTACGAACGAATGTTTGGTGGAACGCCCATGACCCGAGCCAAGCGGTCTGGACTGAGACGCAACGCCATCATTGCAGCTGCGGTTCGCAAAGACCCGGAGACCTTCGCCATTTTAGACCAACTTTTAAATGATACAGATCCTGTTGTTCGTGCAACAGCTATCACCGCCAAAAGCTACTAAGGCAGCCAGAGCCACCCACAATGCCACTGTAGCCCCAACTAGGCAGCTATCAAAGGTCTTAAGGCAGCACTATCAAATCTTAATCAGTAAACCTCAATCAAAAAAGATCTTGTCATTTGCGTTAAATGACCTAGACACGCGCCAAAGCGGAATCAACTGCCGCAGCAACGTCTCGGCTTGGCGAACAGAAAGTTGAACGGCCTTGTCGCTTTTTGCTTTTGAAGGTTCCGGATGAACTTCCAGAAAATAACCTGACACATACCCTGTCGCGGTGGCCGAACGTGCCAAAACCGGAGCAAACCGACGCTCACCACCTGAAGACTTCCCACCTTCCGAACCAGCTGGAAGCTGCGTTGAGTGCGTCACATCGAACAACACGGGGACACCTGCATCCGCCATGATTGGAAAGGACCTCATATCGACCACAAGATTGCTGTATCCAAAACTGGCCCCTCTTTCTGTTAGGGCAACGCGAAGGGGAAGATTTTTTGACCCGCACGCATATTTAGCTTTCTCCACCGCATTCAGCATCGCCGATGGAGAAACCATTTGTCCCTTTTTTATATTCACCATGCGCCCCGTTTCACAGGCAGCAACAAGTAGATCCGTTTGCCGACAAAGAAAGGCCGGTATCTGCAGCACATCAACAACATCCGCACAAGCAGGCGCTTGATGAGATTCGTGGATATCCGTGAGAATCTTAACCGCGTACTTTGTCTTGATCACCTCAAACCACTTCATGGCCTGTTCAAGACCTGGCCCCCGATAAGAATCAACCGAGGTCCGATTGGCTTTGTCAAAGCTCGATTTGAATGTAAAGTCAAAATCAAGCTCAGCTGCAAGCTTAGCCAATGGCTCGACAACTGCCTCTAAAAGATCCAACGACTCGGCCACACAAGGCCCAGCATATACAATAGGTCTTTTAATATCAGATACTTGCATTTACAACCTCCATCACTAAATCTACGTATAACAGAAATCCTCGTAAACCTCCTTGACTAAATGTACCGTCGCATATAGAAAATCTGCTCACTTTTGCCGGATGGCGCTTTAGCTCAGTCGGTAGAGCAATGGATTGAAAATCCATGTGTCCCCAGTTCGATTCTGGGAGGCGCCACCACTTTCCCCTAAAAGCGGCAAGTGATCCAAGCAAAAGGAACGGATCTATCAACTGATCGTCACAATTAAGGCACCTCATGGAAACCCTAGTTACGATTGTTCACATTATAGTTGCGATCTTTCTGGTCTTAGTCGTTCTCGTCCAAGCAGGGAATGCTGGGGGCGTGGGCGCCGCGTTTGGCGGAGGCAACTCGTCGGGAGTCTTCGGCGCAACGGGTGCGAACCAGTTTTTGAGCCGCCTCACCTACGCAGCAGCAGGTGTCTTCATGCTCACGTCCATTGTTTTAACCGTGATGCAAGGCAAGGCAGGAAGTACTGGCCTGCAGGAAAAACTAGAGGCTACGTCCCCTGTATCAGCTCCAGCCGCAGCGCCGGCAGCAGCTCCAGCAGCAGCGGCGCCAGAGACCGCAGCTCCTCCCGCTGATGCAAAACCTGCGACTGAAACCTCACCAACTCAGCCTTGATTGGCAAAGGTTTGACGTGGCTTGTGCTGTGTCTTTAGGACCAACAGAGCGGCTTTGGCGATAGCACAACAGGAATCACCATGTGTTGCCAGACGAAGCAGCTCGGCGGATAGAAGTTGAGAATGCCTTTTTGAAAAATTGTGTTTTGTGCATTAGAAAAGTTGTTTAACAACTTTGAAAAGGTTGGTAGATTCGTCTACCGCCAGTTTTAGCCCGGGTTTGGTAGTGTTTTATGCGATCGTGGTGGAATTGGTAGACACGCATGTTTGAGGGGCATGTGTCGAGAGACGTGTGGGTTCAAGTCCCACCGATCGCACCATAAAATACTTCTTTGCCGAGATACCTTACCAAAGTGATCAGCGATCATGATTGTCTATCAATACCGATAGAAGCAAAAACTTGTTTGATCACATCTCTATTGGCGTGAAAAATTTGGAACTCGCTTCTATTTTCTATGACGCCTCGTTATCGGCACTTGGTTACGTACGAGTTTTTAAAAAAGTCGATTTTCTCGATCCAATTCCCCATTCTGAGCTGACATTACCGGCTTGCAAGACGTCACGGTGGCGTTAACACCAACATTAAGCCATTTTAAGACCACTCGCCGTAAAGCGCCCCGACGCAAAGCCACTGTTAACATGGCGGTTATAAATCTTTGAGATTGCTGTGTGACGCTAAATTTAAAAGGATGATGACGCAGCTCTGAAAACAGGTGGTGACCTTCGTCGAAAACACCCGGTGACATTCAGTCAACTCGCTCACAGGCGGGAGAGATACCCCCAGCCAGCTGCTCCCCAAATTCTCTTTGACTGACGAATAACGACTCAGAAGATCCAGTTGACATCGAATAGGGCTTAAAGATCCTCTTGCATGACCCCACTCTAAATGATATCGATAATCATTATCATTTAGGTAGGCATATGACACCCATTCTCAACCTTCTGACAATAAACCGGTCCGTCCATCGATGGGGCGCATTGATCATTGCGGCGCCCCTCCTCCTTGTTATAGTTACAGGCATCCTTCTGCAGGTTAAAGAACTCGCTCCATGGCTCCAACCTCCAGCCATGCGAGGGTCCACAGACAGCCCGACGATGGCGTTTCACGATATCCTGGCAGCCGCAAAAAAGATTCCAGAGGCCGAGATCCGCGATTGGTCTGATATCCAAAGATTTGACGTTTGGCCATCACGGGGCCTTATAAAAGTACGCGCTAAAAACGGCATTGAAGTGCAACTTGATGCAGCTCATGGAGCTGTATTGAATGTTGCTTACCGACGATCGTATATACTTGTTGGTCTCCACAGTGGGGCTATTTTCCATCCTATCGTTAAATATGGCATCTACCTTTCCACAGCCATTATCCTGCTGTTCTTGTGGCTTAGTGGTCTGGTGCTCTTTTTTTCAAGACATCTCATCAAAATAAACGGCTTTCTGAAGAAGAGGAGTCAGGACCGGGTGACTTAAGGTTTAGTAAAAAAAATAGAGATTGATTTCCGAACCACTTGCGATAGGACGACATCATATGGAATTCACGAAAGAGACAGACAAATTTCAGTTTGGAATTGAGGCAGAATTTTCTTTAGTAGCTAAGGACTCGTACAAGCCTTTGTGGTACCAAGACATCACATTCACAAAGCTACACGACATTTTTACGTCGATAGATCTTAGTGATTATCCAACATTGGGATTGAAGCTTGAGCCTCCGCACTCACGTCTAATGCCCTATGTTGTAGAAGGCTATCATTTACCGGATGCTGAATTGAATCCCATAGACCTTCTACCCAAAGGCGTAGAGATCCGCACCCCCATTGCAAACGAGGTGGAAACATGTATCGGCTATCTTGCTGACCTTTTTTGGCGTCTAGACGCACGTCTTAAAGAGCAAAATCTAGTGGCTGTAGCAATTTCTCACCACCCCTTAGCCACAGAGTTTTCAGGTCCACAAAACAAGCGCCGCCATGACTTTTGGCAATGGGCGCAGCAGGCTATGATGACTTATGGACCTGACTTTAATGTAAGTCTACCGCGTGAGTTACGCTCTACGATCAATTCTGCAGTTTTAGATGCAAAGGTGAACTTCTATGGTCCCGCCATGGCTGCCCTAAGTTTAAATTCTCCATTCTATGGGGGCCGCCTGTGGACACGTCACGAAACGATTGGTCGAGCAATCAGAACATATCATCGCAGTGTTAAGGCGCCTGCGATTGAACTTCATCCAGATCAAGATGATCGTTTAGAATTTAAACTATTCGAAGCGAGTCCTCATTGGTCTGAATACGAAGGCTATCTTTTACTGTGGTTAGCATTGATTCTGGATACGGACCTCAACGGGCGCGCAAGCGCTCAAGATCGAGTTTATGACCTAGGTAAGATCGCCGTGTATGGCTTAGATGATGACGAAACTAGACGTCGTATCACTGAGGTGCTAGAGGCAGCAGAACTTGTTCTTCCCAAGTGGGGATTTAGAACCAAACCCCTGGAGGATTTTTGGCAACGCGTGGACGCCCGTAAGGTCCCAGCAGATCGATTGATTGCTGCGTTTCAAGAGGGGCAAAGTCTGGAAAAATGCTTGGAAATGGTGCAAGTATCAAATGAGATCTCTTTAGCGTATGATCAAAATAAGCCCCCTGTAACAGATTCCACAACTTATACTCATTCGGTTTTGGGATAATGGTTACGATGACTCAAAACCCAGATCCTGACGCTGTTCTTGTTATAGCATTTCCAGGCTTCACTAACACCGACAGCTCTTCCCCCTTGCTTCACGGGGTTAATCTTCAAGTTCGCAAAGGTGAACGTGTATTTTTGACGGGGGCAAGTGGCTGCGGCAAATCAACGTTACTGCGTATCCTTGCCAAGCTCGAAGTCTCGATGGCAAACGCCGTCTTTTGTCCTCGTTTGCCAACACAGGATGCGCGTCTATTCCGCGCCAAAGTGAGCTATCTTGCGCAAGACCCTATTCTGTTTGATGGTACGGTCCTAGACAATTTCGAGCTAGTCTTCAAGCTTGATATCCACAAAGACCAAACTTTTCACAAAGAAAAAGCGTTGCGATGGCTTCTTGAACTAGGTCTCCCTCATGATATTTTAAACCGGCACGTTAAAAACCTCTCTGGGGGAGAACGACAGCGCGTTGCTCTTGTGCGAGCGCTGCTGTTAAATCCCTATGTTCTATTGTTGGATGAGATTACCTCAGCTTTAGACAGCACGACCACAGAACGTGTTGAAAGATTTCTTCTCTCTTGGCTCGGGCATGACCAATCAAGAGCCATCGTTTGGATCTCGCACAACCAACAACAAGTCACACGCATGGCCACAAGGCGCTGGGAGATCATTGAAAAGCAGTGTTTGGATAGAGGTCAAGCAAGTGGAATATATTGAAATCTCAAATTTTCGTGTAGGATTGAGTGTCTTGACGATTGTCGTCGTCATTTTGATTTCCTTTATTTTCAAGTTGGGAATAGCACGTTCTATTTTCTGGGCAAGCTTGCGCACGATTGTTCAACTGTTATTATTGGGCTTTGTTCTCGGATGGATCTTCTCGGCACAGACGGGTGCAACCGTGATTGTCTGCGGACTCGTTATGACGTTCATCGCAGGTTACACGGCTAGTCACCGTTCATCCGTCCGAGTCAATGCAGTCATCCCGATGAGTATCGCCTCTTTTTTTATTGCGGCATGGTCCGTAACGGGTTTTGCGCTTACTTTCATTGTTGACGTAAGCCCATGGTTTTATCCCCAGCTTGTTATTCCTCTTCTTGGGCTAATCCTTGGCAATATGCTTAATGGCATTTCGTTAGGACTCAATCATTTTCTATCCTCAATGTATAAGGAGAGAAAAGAAATTGAGACGATACTAGCGCTAGGGGCAAGTCGTTGGGAGACAGCTCGTCCATACTTAAGTCGCTCTCTTAAAACAGGGTTGATTCCGATGATCAACGCCATGTCGATTGTGGGAATCGTCAGTATTCCGGGAATGATGACTGGACAACTTTTGGCTGGAGCTAACCCACAAAGTGCCGTGAAGTATCAGATTGTCATCATGTTTTTAATTAGTACTGCAACTGGACTGGGAACGCTTTTGATCACAGTCTTCCTTTATTTCTCGCTTTTTTCTAAAGCGCATTTCTTCCACTATTCAAAGCTTGGCACTCGCTAGTTCCACGGGGCCAAACAAGCCTCAAACAAACGTGATCGACAATTTTTTTGCGCAACCCTTAATCCGACGTAAGCCTATGGTTAAACCGCGCAAACTCTTCCGGTATGAATGGAGACCAGTATGTTCGAGTCTCACCGATCGCGTGATAAGATATTTATTCTTCATGCCCTCCAAATTAAACGATCCGCTCAACAGAGTCGAAAGAGCTCGGACAGGACATCAAGGACCATCTAAAATCAGGCGGTCTAATCGAACTCGCTCGTCACCATGAGACCCATCAAAAGCTCTGTTAATTAAGCTTAACAATGTATTCACGTGCTCAAGTGACATCACATCACGATCATCAAGCGAGTCTAAATCGACGCCTTTAAAATTGAGCGGACAAACATCACGTTGCTTTGTGAGCACACTCTGCTCAGGCTCTCCGTCACCCAAAGCAACCGGTAGCCCATGACTTCGACAAATCACAGGCCGCGCTTCGTAGATCGTGCATCCACCCTCCTTATCAAGAAAGTTACAAAAATCCGGGTCATTCAACATGGCAGAACGCTCCTCGATCTTACGAACCGCTTCTGGATGGGCGTTAAGCCACGCTTCAATATAGCGAGCCTCAACACTAAAGACAGACAGTTGGGACTTACAACATCCGTAACAACCCGCCTGGCAAGCAAAGCGGTTTCTATGCCGCGCAAAAACTGCTTCAAACATTTTATCTACTTTTTCCAAAAGTTTTGTATAATTCTTAAAGGATTGATCCTCATTCATGGTAAAAGTCCTTCTCCAGAATTAAGGCAGGCACTCGCGTTGTTAAAACATATCAAAGTCGTTGGCTATATGAAATTCGTTATCCGTCTTCTTTTGGGGCTTACGATTGCAGCCATTATTTATCAATTCGCACTTGAATTTGCCACCGGAGACTGCCTCGCCATCCAGCAGGACATTCGCGCTGCGGGGGCGAAGATCCTCCTACTGTTTATTGCCACGGCATCAGTCTTGGCTGTTATTGGACTACCTGCGCCGCTCATTGCAGCTGTTGGGGGACTTTTGTTTGGAGCATTTACCGGCGGGGCACTTGCATCCACATCGATTACACTGGGATCACTCGCAGCGTGGGTCCTAGCAAGATCATTTTTCAGGCGTGGGGAATTGCCCCGGTCGCTTGAGTCTCGATTGACCGCCACCTGGTATCAGCAAATGATGACGGAGACTACAACCTCTGGCTTTCACTGGGTTGTAAAGAACGCTATGCGCTGCCCCTTGCCTTTCACTTACTTTGCAGCGATAACAGCCGCCAAAGTGAATCACCTGAATAGCCAATCTTTGGCTGGCGGGATTTATGCCGCCTCATTTTTACCTGTAGCAGCGTACGCCTTAGCAGGGGGCAGTATCGGTTGCGCTGTCATCAACCACGCCCAAGGTTTGGCCATTCATCACTACAGGCCGTCCTTAGTCATCAGCTGTCTTGTTCTTGTTTTTTTAGCGCGGTTTCAATCCTGGGTTGGGCAAACAAGTGGAACAAATGGGGTAAATCAATGAATCATGATCGTCGTTCAACAACGCGCTGTCCAGTCTGCCAAGGCCCCACTGTGAGTGACCCAAAGCGCGCCGACGGCATGCGTTGCCGGAACAGCGCCTGCAAACATAATCATGCAAAGGCACAGTGCCCACGCTGCTCAAACAACGATATTAGCCAAGTCAGTTGGAAGGATAACACCTGGACTTACTCCTGCTCTGACTGCCAACACAGGTGGCGCAGCACTTAGAATGAAACAATCTAGGCTTATCCACTGACGGTACTTGCCATATCCAAGATTGGCAAATACATCGCAATGACTAAAAATCCCACTATACCACCAATCCCAACGATCATAATGGGCTCAATCATGCCAAGCATTGTTTTCACGGCCTCGTCCACCTCTTCTTCATAAAACGCAGCTATCTTTAATAGCATCTCGTCTAGCTTCCCCGACTTCTCCCCAACCTGCACCATCGACGTCACCATTTTCGGGAAAAGTGGATTTTCCGACAGAGGAAGACTCAGCTGCTGACCCTTCTCCACACGGTCCTTGCACGACAAGATGAATTCTTCAATCACCACGTTTCCTGCTGATGAAGCACAAATAGACAGTGCCTGCAATAGATTGACCCCCGCTGCCAGCATCGATGCTAACGTTGAGCAAAAACGACCCACCGAGATCTTTCGCATCACGTCGCCAATTACGGGAAGCTTGAGAAGCATCGCGTCAAATTGTACTCTCCCTCTTTTGGTCTTCCTATACTGGACCGCCGCAAAAATAGACACACCAATGCCACCAAATATACGCAACCAATTCACCGCTAAAAAATCAGAGATATTTACCACATACTGAGTAAGACTCGGGAGCGGTCGACCAGATCCGGCGAATTGCGCCGTAAATGTAGGCACGACAAATATAAGCAACCCAGTGATAACAAGAAATGCGACCACTAAAATTATAGTCGGATAAACCAAGGCCGACTTAACCTGAGACTTAATCTTCGCTGCCTTTTCGATGTATACAACCAACTTACTCATTATATCAGGAAGACGTCCGCTCTCCTCACCAGCCCTAATCATTGCACGAAACAATTGATCGAAACAATGAGGATAGCGACCAAGCGCGATACTTAAGCTACTACCCTCCTCAATTGATTTACGCAGGCCGCCGAGAACTTTCCCAAACTGAGGAAGCCTCTGCTGCCGCGATAGAATATCTAAAGACTGGTTCACAGGAAGCCCACTACCAAGCATGGTTGATAACTGCTTGGCCATGACAATCAGGTCTTTATCTGGAACACTTATATTATCCCCATTTCCAATTTGAATATTACCTTTCCCGTCAATAACGACTCGGCCACCAAAAAGCTTAATGCCGCCGACTTCTTTACCATCTTCATCAAGCTGCACCTCCTGCAACGAGACAACGACAAGACGCTGCCTAGACAAAATAGTTCTAGCCATTTCTTTTGACGGTCCACTGATTGTTCCATCTACAATCTTTCCTGCAGGGTTTCGTGCCTTGTATCTGTATTGCGCCATAGTCATTACCTACCTTTTCAGGGCTGCGTGAACTTTAATCCCTAATTTACTGGAAAGTAGCATTTCTAGCTCTTGCGGCTCGTAGGACACCTCCAGAGCACTTTGCGGCGTTATATGTCGTGCTTGAACGAGCTGAAGCAAAGATTGATTTAAGGTCATCATTCCTGTTTGATCCTGACCGGTCTGCATTGCTGAATAAATCTGGTTAAACTTGTCCTCGCGAACTAGATTTCTAATGGCCGCATTTGGAATCATCACTTCCATTGCCACCACTCTCCCACCACTTTGCGCTGGTAACAAGGTTTGCGATATCGTAGCTTGAAGATTACCAGCTAACTGACCACGGATCTGACTCTGCTGCTCTCCTGGAAATACATCAATAATTCGACTAAGAGTCGAAATACAAGAGTTTGTATGAAGTGTGCCAAAAACAAGGTGGCCGGTTTCAGCCGTTGTTACTGCCAGTGAAATGGTCTCTAGATCTCGAAGCTCTCCAACCAAGACGACGTCTGGGTCCTGGCGCAAAGCACTTTTGAGGGCCTTTGCAAATGACTTCGTATCGCTACCAACCTCTCGCTGTGTTACCAATGACTGTTTGTGGGGATGAACAAACTCAACCGGGTCTTCAATCGTCAAAATATGATTTTGCTGCGTCTCGTTAATGTGGTTAATCATTGCAGCGAGTGTCGTCGACTTACCAGATCCGGTGGGACCTGTAACCAGTACTAAGCCACGAGGAAGATTGCACAGCTTTTCAATGACTGGTGGCAGATTGAGCTCGCGAAGGGTAAGTGTTTTGAACGGAATGACTCGAAATGCCCCTCCTACATGACCCTTGTGCATAAATATGTTGGCCCTAAACCGAGACAAATTTTTTACTGAAAAGGCGAGGTCGAGTTCGTGGTTATCTTCAAATGTCTTACGCTGTTCATCTGTCAGCACACTGTAACATAACTGCATGGAATCAGAAGCCGTAAGAGGCGGCACGTCCAAAGGCAAGAGGGCGCCATCGATACGCAACCGCGGCGGCGAGTCCACACTAATATGCAAATCACTACCATTTTGATCAATGAGAGCCTTCAAGAGTTGGGGAAGAGTAAAATTCATTGCTCACCTCATACTGCTTCTAAGCTGGCATGATCATTATCATCATCAGCCATAGTCATTGCCAAAACCTCTTTTGCGGAGATCAAACCTGCAGCCAATTTCAACAATCCTGCCTGACGCAAGGTGCGCATACCAGATGCCATACAGACTTTCTTTAACTCCATGGGCGGGGCCTTTGCAGCGATTGATTGCTTGACATCATCGGTCAGCACTAAAACCTCGTGAATCGCTGTTCTTCCCTTTTCACCACTTCCATTACACGCGTTACAGCCTTTGCCTCTTTTCGCAATCACTTTTGATGCGTACGCAGGATGAAATCCAAGGTCAACGAGAATGCGAGGAGTAACCTCAGGATCTGTAGCGATACACTTCGTGCAGATTTTACGAATCAAACGCTGGGCCACCACACAAGTGAGAGCAGAGACCAAGTTAAAAGGCTCTACACCCATATTCAACAGACGGGTGATCGTTTCAGGGGCGCTATTTGTGTGCAATGTGGATAAAACCATGTGCCCAGTGAGGGCTGCCTTCATTGCAATCTCAGCGGTTTCTAGATCTCGAATCTCTCCGACCATGATAACATCTGGATCTTGGCGCAGAAACGCTCGCAGCGCCGAGGCAAAATTAAAACCGATTTCATTCCGAATCTGCACTTGATTGATCCCCGGCAATGTAAACTCTACAGGATCCTCGGCGGTCACGATGTTATCAGTCGACTTGTTCAACTCAGCCAATGCCGAGTAAAGTGTAACCGTTTTCCCCGAGCCGGTGGGGCCCGTAACAAGCACCATACCGTTGGCTAAACTAATACTCTCTTTAAACTTGAGTAAATCGTCCGGCTCAAAACCGAGCTTTGTCATATCCGTCTGCAAGCTTCCTTTATCAAGAATCCGCAGTACAATCTTTTCACCATACGCAGTAGGACAAGAGTTGACACGAAAATCGATCGGTCGACCATTGATAGAAACATTCATATTGGCATCTTGAGGAAGTCTCTTTTCAGAGATATTCATTTTTGCCATGATCTTGACGCGCGTTGTTAACTGATCTTTCCAAGCAAGTTTTACTTTCTGTAACTCTTGCAAAGACCCATCAATACGAAGGCGTATGCGCATCTCGTTTTCGTATGGCTCGATGTGAATATCAGAAGCGCCCTTCACAACGCATTGCTTCAAAATATAGCTTGCAAGCTGACTGATCCCTTCCTCGTCATCTGAATCGATCTCATGTCGCTCGTTTGAATCACCCTCCTGAAGCTGCTCATCAACCTTTAGCTTTGATAAATCGATCGTCCCGCCATAGTACTTATCCAGTGACTCAGAAATTCTTGCTTCACTGGCCAAGACCGATCTAACAAAAAAATTTGTTTTCACTTGGATGGCGCGAAGTATATCTGGACTCTGGGGACTACCGCTGGCAACGATCAAGTTGTTTGCGCTTCGATCAATCGGGATCACCCTTAAGCGTACAGCCATTTCTCGGGGTATCAACGAGATAATTTCCATGGGAATATCTCGGTCCTCCAAATGGACCACTGGACAGTTGACTGCAGCGCCAATGCCCTCGATTAGCTCTCGACTTGGTATTTTATTCGTGGACTCAATAGCTTGAAGAAACGAAATTTTCTTATCGATAGCCGACTGTCGCAAGCTTGCAAGCTCGTCACGACTAAACCCCATCGCTATCAGCTTTTCTTTTATAAAATCTTGAACCGTCAAAGCCATACTCTACCGCCATTCAGTAACCACGGTTACATAGATCGGCTTAGAGTGCTGGCAAATTTAATCGAGAAATTACTTAGGCTATTTTACAGACGGCGAAATCGTCGCATAAATCGCATCAGGGTTAACATGTTGCATCCTTAGATACCTCATGTTGGTTTGAGCTAGAAATCTGGCTAGCTCTGAAGCTGCAAACCGAGGATAAATCTTATGATTTTTAATAAATTTCAGGATTTGACTATTCGCCATCTCTGGATGAATGATCAGCCCCTGTCCCAGCACATAATGATCACCCTGACCAAAAATGAAACCTTGAAAGATCGATTTCCGAGGAAAATAACGCAGTGTCTCGCCAGATTTTGAGCCGATACTGAGCTTACGATCTGCCAACAAGTCATTGATGACAATCTGATTGGAACCAGCCTTTACAACCTGAAAGACTCCATGCCGGAATCCACAAAAATTCCGCCACAACACCGCAGAGGGTGAATCTTGAAACGTCATCTGTGGATTTTTTTCTAGGAAAATCGATAGGGGAGTCCGACCACTAAAGCTCCCTGACATCGGACGCTCCAAAACACAATGCTCTAGAAAATAATTCATCCGCGTCTGATAATAATCATCATCATGATTCACCTTACCGTACTGCGCTTGAAAATCCTCCAAGGGCGCCATAAAGTAGGTCTTCCCAGCCGTCTTCTCAATCCAAGCAACAACAACTTCCAGACAATCGTCAATTGACTTTATTGCAGCATCTTCAATAGTTTCAGATGTAAAAATACAGCGATCCTCTTTATTGGAGGTTAGCTCTTGACTGGAGGTTTCCAACACCATTCGTATACCCTTTCGCCCAATAACGGCAATTTTACCCGAAGTGGGAGCCAAATCGCCATCCCATTTTTTAGCGATATGTCTTCGCAGGCGTCTAGCAACGCTTCACGATAGCGCTCGCCAGACGAAGACAATTGTTCCACATACATGATATCTTCGAGAGGCACATAAACACCATAGTCCAAAAAATATTTCTGTTCGGTCCGTTTAAACTCTGTGCGAGCCGGCTCAACTAGTTGAAAACTATCTTTGGGTATGTTTGGGTGCCGAGTAACAGCCATCAGGACTCTAATAGAATCCGAAAATGACCATATTAAGGACAATAAAAGACTAGTCGACCAACTCAAGACTATTAGCGTTTTTTGTTTTGCGCCCAAAGCGCCTCCGGCACCCCGAAGCGACGCGATAGCTCGCGGCTAACAACAAAAAACCAATCACTCAGTCGGTTTAAATAGATACGAACCTCGTCCCTTACGGCATCTTGCTCCGACATCCGAACCACGGCGCGTTCTGCACGACGGCACACGGTCCTAGCAAGATGACAGGTTGAATTCGCAATATGGCCACCAGGAAGCACAAAATTTTCCAAAGGAGCCAATGACTCATTAAAAAAATCCATTTCCCGTTCAAGCCGTTCGACATCTGCCATCGACACAACTTGCTGTACATTTACATTCAATACATCGAGTGGTACCGAAAGTTCGCCACCCAGATCAAACAGCTCATTTTGGATCAGCACAAGGGAAGCAACAATGTCACCAACCGCACCATGATTTGCAATTGTGTCGCGTAATATTCCAACAACGGCATTGAGCTCGTCGACAGTACCGTAAGCTTCGATACGAATATTACTTTTGAGTAACTTCTCACCCGTGGCAATGAGAGTTGAACCCTTATCGCCTATTTTTGTATAAATTTTTGAAAGCCTAATACTCACGCCTTACCCACATCAGGGTTTAGTCGTCAGAACCGCCACGAGAGTTCAAAAGGTCCGTCGGTGGTACTTGACGATTGACACAGTCCCTCAGTTTATCAGAAGGATGAAAAGTCACAACCCGTCGGGCGGTGATTTCAATTTTTTGACCCGTATGGGGATTACGTCCTGGTCGGCTACGTTTTTCTTTGACGATCCATTTGCCAAAGCCGCTGATTTTGACTTCAGTCCCCTTCTCCAGCTTTGCCTTGACTTCTTCCAAAATCATTTCAAGGATTTCTTTTGCCTCTTTGACCGGATACCCGACCTTGTCGCGAATGAGTTCGATCAATGCATCCTTGGTAAGCGTGGCCATGTCACATTTCTCCTCTTTGTCCTTCGTCGCCGGCTGATTCATAAGTCGTAAGTTACTAATCATATTATGCAACTTCCCTGCCCATGGATGCAACCCCCCACGTACACTTTTACCGCATAAATAAAATATCCCAATTAATTCAATTGCTTATAAAACTAGAGAGCCCGCCTTGCCCCCTCCCCGTACCAACCCCGACCCCAAGCCATGTTGAATTGACGAGCTTTTATAACTACACAATGGAACTTCGACTTAAATTGAAGGACGAGGCTCTTAATGGCCGCATAAATACGTCCCAATTGTTAGATTGAATGTGCCTGATAACATGTCACAATCGTCATCATGCGCTGTGGGTAGCCTCGCCTACGTCACCAGTCGCAAAGGCCTGACTAGGCCACTGCTTAAAAATGCCAGATTCGATTAGGGGCAGCTCAACGACTTCGGGATAACGTAGACTCATGAAAAAACTATCTCTG
>JBIKKO010000179.1:0-6766 GCA_044360315.1 Oligoflexales bacterium | reverse complement strand
ACTGCCTTGAGCTTGCCCTACACGAAAAGGGGACCATCCCCGAGAAAGTGCTCAGAGACAACATACAATCTATGGCATCTGTTTTAAGTCATCGTCGTTCAGGATTTAGCCTTAAAAAATCAGGATAAAAGGAGTCATTTAATGAAAAAAAGTTTTTCTAAGTTGAACGATATAAAAGTTCTTCTGATTACCTCTTCCCTCGCGTTTTTAAGCCCCAGCTGCAAAACAGTAAAGGACGCAGACACAGCTCGGATGAACCGCGTCGAATTTAGCCAAACTAAATCTTCCGAGATTGCAAAGCAGGCCTGCGCATCTGCCAGGAATAAAACGGCGCAAAACCTGTGCTTTTTAAGCGAATATGGAAAACAGCTACTATCTCAATCATCTGATCCCGATGACGTCAGCAATGATGTTAAGGAGAAACTTGAACGTAGTGGTGTAAAAAACTACCGTCCGATGTCTAGCTATATTATCCGCCCCAAGACCGGCGGGGTTTGTTTTAGTGAAGATGGCTATGCGGTAGAGGCTGAAAATTTCTGGAATAATCAGGTTGAACCTCTTCGTAAGCAGATTGAGCACGTTGCCGAGTTCCTTGCCCAATATCACGTCGATGTTTTAGGACAAGACCCTGGACCCTTTGGGATCCAATATGTTGAGCTTTGCCCCATTACCGTCACAAACAAAAGGCGAATGGCCCTTCATGGAACCACCCTAACGATTGGTTTGCCGGTAAAGGGGATGATCTCACAAACCTACGGGTGGTACACATTTACAGAGCTAAGACAAATGTGGGATCAAGGAGAAATCTTCAGTGAAAACTATTCGATCAAAGATACGGTTGTTAATCTTTTTATAGGCAAGAGGACACCTTTTCTCTGGTTGATCACAAACCCTGTAGGACCCGTTAGAAATAATTTAAGATCCTTCTTGAGGGTTCAAGGACAAGACTTGGTTAGAAAGTTAGAGAGTATAAATAGACCTAAAGATAACATAGCTAAAAATCAAATCCCAATAACGATCAAGTCCACTATGAGTCTAAATCGAGGTAGCAACGAATACAATTCACGCTATATGAAAGACGTTATTGACCTCGCCTATGAACATCTTGATCGCATTATTCAATCACCACAAGTTTTCGAATTTCTTGATGAGTGGCTGTGTCAAGCCCAGTTGGTATCGACATCACCCGATCTTGCAAATGCTGCAATTGGAGGATTTACCCAGCGGAATGAATCAACAACTGTAAACTATGATATAAAGTCCTCGTTGGTGGCAGTAGCAAATTTTCACAATATAAATATCGACGTCATGGGCGCATTTATCAGTCACAGTCGATTTATTGAGACGCCAAGATCCAACAACCAAACGTTCAAATTTGACGTGAAGGCTGAGGGCAAGGTAGTGGTCGTCACGGGAGATCAAGTAAACGTTACGACCGCTCTATCAATCATCAAGCCTAGCGTGGAGCGTTCTGTTTACACAAAGAGCTTATACAAAGCCATTTATAATGTATCGCAAATCTCCGATAAAAATCGTTGGTGCAGCAAGCCAAAATGAGCTCTACGCAAATTAGTTGAGTAACCACTCGCGAACCTCATTCCAAAATGAGCGCTTTAGTTCAGCCGAAGTGCTCATCT
This sequence comes from Oligoflexales bacterium, assembly GCA_044360315.1. Taxonomy (GTDB): domain Bacteria; phylum Bdellovibrionota_B; class Oligoflexia; order Oligoflexales; family RGVZ01; genus CAMDKS01. The sequence goes on along the minus strand of JBIKKO010000179.1, from coordinate 5,129 downwards.
GCTCCATGGAAGGGCCTCGAAACACGTCAATACTGCGCCCGGCAGCCATCACAGAGTCTTTTCGAACCGGCTCCGATGAGACAATTTCAGACAAAGTTACTACCTTTGATAGCCGAGGCAAGATTGATCCAATCACCGTCCATTCAGGCTGAGGACTCTCCGAGGAAATTGTTATCCACGATACGGAAGAATCGTTGGTGGATAACGCCTCCGCCAATCGTTTTACCGATGATAAGTTTTGCGTGACGTCACCAGGCCGTAAAGAGGCCAATATAAGTGATCTTGAAAGAGGGTGAATTTCCGATCCAAGTAAAACAAATGGCTGAGAGCCCGGGGAATCCAATCCCCGGTCACTCAGCCATGAACGATATATCTCGTTTGTCAAGAACGATGACCCTTATGGTCTAAGAACCTTAGCGTGAACCGCCATCTTCGTATTCAGCATCAACCACATTGTCCTTGGTGGTGGAAGCCTGTTGCGCGCCACCTTGCCCAGCCTGAGCATCAGCCCCCGCAGCACCTGCAGACTTATAGATGTTTTCGGCCAGTTTATGTACGCGACTTTCTAGATTTTCGCGCGCCTTCACCAAAGTATCATAATCATCGGAATCTAGCTTTGCTTTCGCTTCTGTCACAGCAGACTCGATATCTGACTTCAGATCCGCAGGAACCTTATCCCCGTTGTCCTTGATCATCTTCTCGGCCTGGAAGACAAGACTATCAAGTTGGTTCTTTGCCTCAACAGTTTGTCGACGCTTTTTATCTTCCTCTGCATGCACCTCAGCATCTTTAACCATACGCTTGATTTCGTCTTCGCTCATGCGAGTTCCAGCCTGGATGGTGATCCGCTGTTCCTTGCCAGTACCAACATCCTTTGCTGAAACGTTTAAAATACCGTTTGAATCGATATCAAAGGTTACCTCGATTTGAGGCACACCGCGCGGAGCTGGTGGAAGATCAACTAGACTAAAGCGTCCAAGGGACTTGTTATCACGAGCCATCTCACGCTCACCTTGGAGAACATGCACTTCAACCGATGTCTGGTTGTCAGCAGCAGTTGAGAAAACCTGACTCTTGCGTGCTGGAATCGTTGTGTTGCGCTCAATGAGACGCGTTGACACACTTCCGAGCGTTTCAATTCCAAGAGATAGTGGGGTCACATCCAATAGAAGGACGTCTTTTACGTCACCTGCAAGAACACCGGCTTGGACAGCTGCTCCAACGGCCACAACTTCGTCCGGGTTTACAGATTTGTTTGGTTCCTTGTTAAAAAACTCTTTAACCTTTTGCTGCACCAACGGAATACGAGTTGAACCACCAACAAGCAGGACTTCATTGATGTCACTATTATTGAGGCCAGCGTCTTTCATCGCTTGACGACATGGAGCCAAAGTCTTCTCTACAATGGCCATAATCATTTGTTCAAACTTAGAACGCGTTAGACTGACGTTAAGATGTTTTGGGCCGGTTTGATCAGCCGTTAAGAACGGCAAGTTAATGTCGGTCTGCTGAGCCGAGGAGAGCTCGATCTTAGCCTTTTCTGCAGCCTCTTTGAGACGCTGCATGGCCATAGGATCCTTGCCAATATCAATTCCGCTTTCAGACTTAAAGGTACCTACAAGCCAATCAATCAAAACTTCGTCAACGTTATCGCCACCTAGATGTGTATCACCATTAGTCGCAAGAACCTCAACCACCCCATCCCCAACTTCGAGGATCGATACGTCAAACGTACCGCCACCAAAGTCATAAACGGCAATCTTTTCGTTGGCTTTCTTATCAAGACCGTATGCTAAAGCAGCGGCCGTTGGTTCGTTTACGATGCGTTTAACATCAAGACCCGCGATGCGACCTGCATCCTTCGTAGCCTGACGTTGGCTGTCGTTGAAGTAGGCTGGCACCGTGATCACGGCTTCTGTTACCGTCTCACCAAGATAATCTTCAGCTGCTTGCTTTAATTTGCCAAGGACCTTAGCAGAGATCTCCGCTGGTGTGATGTCCTTTCCATCAAGTTGAAACACAGCAAGGTTATTTTTTCCAGACGTGACCTTGTAAGGCATCTTCTCGCCTTCGATCTTGCGCTCGTTGTAAGTACAACCGATGAAACGCTTGGCTGAGTAAACGGTCTTGAGCGGATTAGTGACAGCTTGACGACGCGCAGCCGCTCCAACCAATACGTCCCCGTCTTTCGTATACGCTACGACCGATGGGGTCGTGCGATGCCCCTCAGCATTGGCGATCACCTTTGGCTGACCACTCTCCATTACCGCCACAACCGAATTGGTCGTACCCAAGTCAATTCCAATAATCTTTCCCATGATAACTCCCTAAAATTTAAAGGATATTGTGTATTCGATTGCCGCCGAGGCCCCCCCATGTGGCGGGATTTCTTGGCCGTTTATCCCAACTTAAGTTCTTAGCTTAGCCTGTCAAGCCCGCCTTGAAGCGAAGTTGTGATAAAATAATCCGAAAGGAGGAATCTGCCATGCATGAGTTAACCTGTCCAGCCTGTGGATCCCCATCGCAGTATAATTTTCGCGATTATATCCTGAGCTGCACGTTCTGCTCCGCCTCCTTTAAGTTCGATGGAGAGTCGGGTCAAAAGGATCTATTTACCGATCACTACATTATTCCCAATACTTTCGATAAGGTACGGGTAAAAGACCAGGTTGTTGAATGGCTTAAGCGCCTTCACCACAAACCCGGCGTAGCTGATAAAGAATTTGTTGTCCTAGACATTAATGGCGAGAGTGTCCCGTTTTGGGTCATCTCGGTAGAGGTCCATACGGCCTGGAAAGGCCTGGTAAAGAAATCAAAGCGAGCAACTGACTCAAAAATAGGCTCAGACTGTGTTCCAGAGTCGGGCCATTTTCGCCGCACCTATCGTTGGGCCGTCAATGCACGCACAAACATTTGCGAGCAATGGGGCCTCGCTCGTTTGCATGAACCTAAAGAGCCGATCAATGTAACGTGGGACGGATTTCCAATCGACTCAACATGCTCAAGGGGGCGCATGAACCCTGCTGGGGAAGGGGAAAAGTCCTTTTATGAGAGCCGCGAGTATTTTGAATTCAAATATGCAAACGGTCTACCCATTTTGGGCTGCCAGATCGACGAACAAGAGGCCTTGCGACGCACCAAAACACATGTGGAATGGTATCACTACAATGTAGCTTCAATGTATTGTGATTTTCTCCTCGATTGCCGCCACGAGATCGACATTGCGGGGATTCAATTGATCCACCTTCCCATTTGGCACGCGACTTATTCCTATCGTCCAACAAATTTCTTACGCCACTTTCATCGTCCCGAAGAAAAACATGTCGTGATTGAAGGGGTACGTGGAGGCGTTCTCAAGGGAGAATTGGGAATCATTCACCGCGACAAAGTTCAAATAAACGCTATCGTGACCGGTATCGCAGCGATCGTCTTTTTTGTGCTAGGAGCTGTTTGGTCTCCGATGCTGTTACTGGTCTCGCTATTTTTTGGATTAGTCAGCGGCTTAAGCGCATACATTGCTATGATTAAATTAGAAGAACGAAAACGACAAACCCACTTTGTCACGCCTCAAGCCCTGCAAGCCAAGACATAAAGCAGATACAATATCAGCTTTCTGCAAGAGTCTTTACAACGCTGGCAAAACTGGTCTGTCAAGGAATGTGCATCTCCATGCCAAATTTAGATGGGGGCACCAATGGTCGTGCGTAAATCCTGCAGTCGGGAGCATGCGGTCGCTACTGGGTCTCGGGCTTTAAGTTAACTGCTTTTGTCGACTGTCGTAGTCCTGCTAAGAGAAACAGTGTACTAACGATCATTGCAATCACAAGGCGACCATATGTGGATTCAATGGTCAATCCGGAAGGAATCTTGATAGTCGTGATTGGTAGGCTCGCTTGATAGAGATCTACATATTTTACACCAGTCAAAAAAAGGCGATTCAATTCGACAATGAAGCTGTTAATCCATTGATGGTCAAGAAATATGGCCACCATATCAAGGGGCAAAAGAACACTCACTAAAGGCAGTGCTAACACATTCACCACAGGGCTTAGCACTCCAGCTTCGCCAAAGAAAATTAAAGTCATTGCAAAAAAAACGAGCTGGATTTTGACAATCTGCACGACACACTCTAATTTTGATTTCAAATAAGTTGACTCATAAAAAGCCTGCAGCACGAACGCCCCAGACCACGAAAGCATCAAACTTAACGACAGCAAATTTACGGGAAAAAGAATCGACTGCAGGCCAAAGATCAGCTTAATTCTCGTCTTCGTATCGTGAGCCAAACCAACCATTGACGCTACATTGCAGACAAAGAACCCTAAAAATGCCCGTTGGACTGTTTGTGTAAACCCCACAACGACACAAAATGAAAACAAACTTAAAGCTGCCACCATAGACGAGATCGTCCAATAGATAACCCATGACCTGACTGAAAGATGTTTAAACAAGTAAAGAAGGAGGCCCGGGAGCCTTAAAACTAATAAAATCGCTGCCGCCAAGACCGATAGATGACTGCCACTTAGCACCAACACATGCATCAACCCAACACGACGAAAACTATCAACTAGATTTTTATCCAACTGACCACTGCGGCCTAACAAAAAACCGCTCATCCACGATCTAATATCTTGGGGAAACCGACTAAGCGTATGATGCAAGCCCACTCGCGCGTCTTCAAACAAAGCGCAGATTCGCCCAACCGGGCTGGCGTATCCATTCGTTTCAACAAGCGCAAAACGAGACTTGAAACGTCGTGAGTCCAATTCAACGTAATCTCCTTCAACGGCCGTTCCGCGGGCTATGTAATATCGTTGGCCATCTTGAACAAGAATCTCACGATCTGCATCTGGACACCCGATCGACCAAACAACGTTCATATCACGGTTAAAGACAGATACCGGCCCAGGATTATGAATCCCGAGCCAAAGGGCGGCCAATGAAAATAGAAAAACTTTATGCGCCTCCACGGGCCATTCAAAAAACCTGTGCCTACGAGTCAAAAAGCTCAGCAGCCAAACCGAACACGCAATAATCACAAAATTCCTCAACATATGGAATAAATCCACATCGATAGGAATGTGTCGACCTATCACAGCACCCCACAAAGACCCTAAACAGATTGCAGA
>JBIKKO010000178.1:0-6778 GCA_044360315.1 Oligoflexales bacterium | reverse complement strand
CTGGCAAACCACAGCTGTCAATGACCCACGTCAGCCGCTCACTTGCTTCCCGTCCAACCAAAGCTTGAATTCGTTTCTGCACCGGGTGGTCCTCATGCCAATACCCCTCTGAAACTGAACCCTCACGCTTTGCGGCGGCAAGCATCAGAAGATGCTTACCGGCACAAGGATGATGAAGTCTCGAGGCTGACTGCCCGGTCTGCCGCATTAAAGCAGCGATATTAGCATCCAATGGCAGCGCCCGTGGACAAACAAGGTCAGTCTCTGATACAGACGTCTCACGGATCAACTCCTTCAGTTGATCGATATGGATTGGCAACCCACTATGAGACGCGATACTCATTGACCAAAATGATCGCTGCCCGTTAAAACCACCTGTTGCCATAGCCTGCCACGGCTTGAGCAAGGATCTAGTCACAACGACGGTCGATGCATCCTCATCGACAAGAACTTGCCCTTGGTGCTTAAGCATGACAATCCCGTGAACGATCACCTCGGGGATATCCTTGCGTGTGAAGGCAAATATTGGTTTGGATGTCATTATATCTTTCATTTTACACAAGCCACATGCGGCATGACATCCTCGGCAAAAAGACGCATCTGATGTTTGATCTCATCATGATCAATTTGATTAAATTCAAACCAAAGCATCAAACGATCGTCGTGGTGAAACGCCCTTTGATCTGACGGATGCAGTTGTTCACGTATCAGTGCAGGATCGCCAATAAGGGCGCGCTTCATAAGCTCGTCTTTGGGTGGTAAAACAACTGTGCCCCTCATGGCTTCAATATAAATGTCAAAACATCGCGACGCCTTCTCGAGAGCTCGTTTCGGTGATTTATCGATAAACACAAGTACGGTTCGCGGCATGCGCGAGCGGCGCCAAAGCCGACCACACTCCCTGTAGCGAACAAACATATCCTCATGGACCTTTGCTAACTCACTGGCAGGAGTAAACGAAAGATTAAAAATATCCAGATCGGCGAACGCTAATCCATGATCCCTAGCAAGCGGATCATGAGATCCCAGTACAAAGTTCATCCACGGCGAGCATTCATCAGGTGCCATCTCTGGGACAAGCTTCAGGGATTCAAATGTCCAGCGGGGTTGATAGGCAACCCCGCTGCGATCACCACCAATCTTTGACATAACTGTCAGAAACTCATCTTCACTTTTGAAAAACTGCCGATCAATCATCCACCGTTTTATCGACGATGACGCAAGAACCTCGCCGCGACTCAGACGAAGAAATATTTCAAGAGCCTCAATAAAAATTAAACGCTGGTACTGAGGCCACAAATCTTCCTCCACAGCAGTTCTCGGGATGATCCCAAATGGCGCATTTATATAAGGAAATCTACCTGCTGCGACACCAATGTGAAGCTTACGTGGAGTATTTTGGAGACTGTTGTAAAACGCCAGGCTCCTGATGCGGTCGGCAGAGGCCAATGGACCACCATTTCCGCCTACAATATTATGAATTGCAGTCCCAAATCCAAGACGGTTAGTGTGCCTAAAAACCAAATGGGCCAACTGACAGGAGTCAGCATTCAACCCAATCTCACCATCATAATGGGGAATCACTGGACGACTATTGCGCTTTTGAACTTCACTTGAAAAGTGCGACTCAGCAACCCACATTGTGGGATAACCAAGATCCTCTGCCAATCTACACTGCTCCAAAAAAGCATTGAAAATTGCCCTGTCACTGGGTACAGGCTTTAAGCTATCGATCCGACCGATACTGTGGAAAATATCAAACTGCATAGATTCTGACCTTACGCTTGAGACCTTCGAGTGTCAAGCGACTAGGACAAAACAACCCGTCTAATTTTTAGCAAATAAAAACTTCACCCACAAAACGTTCTCCGCTATCAGCACATTGCTGATGACATTTCCGACCAACAAATGTCATGATGCCACTCTCACAGAATTCACGCAGGAGAAAACGCCACCTATGGGCATGCGCTGGTCTGTTTTTATCGTCGGGGCTGGATTACTTTGCATTGGATCATGGATTGACAACTTAAGAGGCCCCATTCTCCCGACGCTGGCTCAACTGTATCAACTCGATTACGGCTCCACCGCCATCATGGTTTCAGTTGGGAATCTAGTCGCAATGGCAAGCACATGGTTACTCATGCCGCTTTTGAATCGCTGGTCAATACGTCAAGTGGGGGTCAGCGTCCTTATTTATACTTGTATCGTCAGTGGAGCAACGGTGCTCGTCAAAACGCCGATCCATCTTTACATATGGGGCGCAATGATTGGTGGAGCCATATCGACCATGGGATCTCTAAGTAATATCTTTGTGCAATCAAGCTGCGATGCGCGGCGACGGGGACAGATCATGTCAGCGTTGCACTCTCTCTATGGTTTAAGTTCCTTGTTTGCACCATGGGTTGCAGGGCTTGTGCTCACAAAACCAGAACGTTGGCCTATCCTTTTTGCCTCTATGGCGCCTATTACGATTTTGTTGGCATTTTTCACACGTTGCCTACCTCTACAATCATCTTCAGACTCACATGGAAACGTCAAATCCGTGGCACAACCTATGTCGATCGGACCTATTCATACGCTGACCATTCTGGTTCTCGTAGCGTACGTCCTCGGTGAGGTATTAATTTCGACCTGGATGACGTCGTTTCTAATTGAAACTCATAAGCTAACCATTAAAGAAGCGTCTGTTTATACATCGTTGTTTTTTGCCGTCATGCTGGTAACGCGAATTGCCTGTAGCATCTTTGCTAGACCGCCCCATCATCGTCTACTGTTAAAAGTAAGCTTGCTTGCCTCCTTGACATGCTTTATCGGTGCGCAGACGACAGGCTGGTTATGGTTACTTCCATTAGCAGGCTTACTCGGACCTTTCTTTCCGCTTTACGTCACCTGGGTAGGCCTTCGGTTCCCCGAACGAGACCGTAGCCTCGTGCTGTGGATGCTTTCCATGATGCAAGCCAGCCTTGCCTTCATGAATTATGTCATGGGAGCGTTTGCTGATTGGTGGGGATTTAAAATTGCGTATTTGACACCAGCCGTGATGCTCTTTTTAGGGCTCATACTCCTAAAGATCCTAGAGCTGTGGGATTTTGATCATCCCCGCCAAAACGCCTAACCAGTCAGTAATAGGATCGTTAGAATCCGTGATCCAAGACTTTCATGTCAAAGTTTAAAAATGAACTAAGAAAGCCATGAACACAAAACGGGGCTCTGGCCCCATTGTGTATGTGATGTAACCCACAGCCTGCGCCCTTTATTCCGCACTTAGCATTGAACGCAGCATCCACGCAGTTTTCTCGTGAATTTGAAGTCGCTGCACCAAAAGATCGATGGTGGCTTCATCACTGCCACTTTCAGCTGTTGCAAGAACACCGCGAGCCGTCTTTGCGACCGCCTCGTGACCTGCTAAAAGTTGTTTAACCATCTCCATGGCTGCCACCTGGCCTTCGGCCTCGGGGATTGAGGATAGTTGCGAGTATTTCTTATAAGATCCCGGCGCGTAACTTCCCAATGCACGAATCCGCTCAGCTATCAAATCAAGTGCATTCCACAGCTCAGTATACTGATCCATAAACATCGCGTGCAGCGTGTTGAACATGGGTCCCTCTACGTTCCAGTGAAAATTATGAGTCTTCAGATAAAGAATATAACTATCGGCCAATAATTTACCTAAACCCTGGCTGATTTTTTTGCGATTTGGCTCAGAAATTCCAATATCTATTTTCATACGACTAAACTCCCCATTTAAATAATTGTGATGTTACCACAGCTAGCAATAGACTGTCACGTCGCCGGTGAATCGGTCAAAAATCATGAGCCATCATTGGGCTAGATCAGCTCCATCGAGGAAAAGACAAAGGTACTGATAAACCTAAAATCCTTGTACAACCTGATCCTTGTCCTGGATAAATCCACACATGCAAACACTTCATTGCAATCTAATGCCGATGGGCTTTCTCCGGAGGACTCACCGCCTTGCCGGCCACATAGACATCAGAGACAAGCCTATCATCACCCATCGTGATCATAGCAAATAGACGCTCAACTGGTGATTTAGAACCCTTTAGGCGCTCTCCTAGTAGCTCAATGTGAGTTGGATGGATCACCACAAAATCTGCCAACTTACCCACCTCCAAACTACCTACTTTGTCCGACATGCCCAACGCCTCGGCACCCGCTAGAGTCGCTAAATAGAGCAGTTGCTCTGCACTTGTAATATCACCTAGAAGAGCCTGGACTTTGTAGCACTCCAACATAGTCTGCCAGGGCGATAAACTGGTACCAGCACCGACATCCGATGCCAAACACACGTTCACGAAAGCCGTTCTGGCTCGCTTTAAATCAAATAGGCCACTACCCAGGAATGTGTTGGAGGTTGGGCAGTGCACAATCGACGCCTTCTGTTGCGCCACACGCTGTAACTCATGATCAGAAAGATAAATTGAATGAGCTAACAGCGTTTTCTCTCCAACCAATCCGTAATCCTCATAGATCGACAAATAGTCGCTACACCCACCCCACTCCCTCAAGACATCTTTAACCTCATCCCGTGTCTCGCTGATGTGGGTCTGAACATAGCAATTTGGATGTCTCTCACGCAGCTCCGCCAATGCTTCCATCATTTGCCGCGAACAACTCAATGCAAATCGTGGGGTGATCGCATAAAATAATCGACCATGACGACCATGCCACTTCTCAATCAATCGTTCTTGAGAGTCAATGTCCAAATCTACAGCTTGAAGAACACTCTCTGGTGCCCCGATATCCATCGACGTTTTACCAGTTACCAAACGCAATCCTGAGCGTTCGAAACTCTGGAATAAAGCTTCAGCAGCGTGGGCATGACTACTAGAGAATACAACAGCGGTCGTAATTCCATGCCTTACCAACTCTCTCGTCAGCCGACGTGCCCCACGAACGGCGACATCAAGGGCCGCATATTTCGCTTCAGCTGGAAATACAAAATGATCCAACCAATCCAATAACGCATATCCGCCCGAACCAATCACGTCAAGTTGTGGGGCATGTAAGTGGGCATCAATAAATCCGGGAATCAAAATAGCAGAGCCATGATCCACAGCATGAGAAGTGGGATATTTACCGACTAAAGCTGTCGCATCCCCGATGTCTTGAATCCTTCCAGAATCGTCAACAACTAATGCAGCAGATGAATACGTCTTTAACGCAACAGTCTCACCAAACCTTGCACAGGTCCAAATTTCTGCGGCTTTGTGTACTGTGAACGACGCCCCTTGCGTGCTCATCACATACCCCCCCAGTTGCTAAGCTTACCAGGGTATCCTAATTTTACTTGATAGAAAACTTTATAGTGAACGTCTTATCGTAGGATTGAAATGGTACGCGAGGATCTTCACAATCCTTTGACTTGTTTTCCAACACCTGACAACGAGTCATATCACGCGCTAAAATGGTAAGAAGGCCCTGAGGCTGAGCCCCACTGGGATTGCCCGTCAAAACAATACTTCCAGGTCTTTCACCGGGAGACGACTTCAACCAACTTGGTGCCTCTCTTATTACAATTTTGATTCGTCCGCTCACACCATCTGAGTTGGCATAAATCGGCCAACGCACAGGCTGCTGCCGTTCACCTGATACCTCCGCAGATTTCAAATCTCTTTCAGACCCATCCACTAAGCTGAAGGCAATCGCTGGACAACTCTCGTTCGTGCAAGAAGGGTCTTGTGTATCAGACATCTCCTCAGACCGATTAATCCCTGGCCGCACGTCCACCTTTTGTTGTGGACGGCCGCACCCTGCCACAACCAGAAGGGTCGAATTAATTACAAATGTCCCTAAAATTCGATTCAATGTTCACCGTCTCTTTGATGACTTACGAGATATGCCCGGTTGAAGCAACCGTTGTCACTGTCTTAGGGGAAGATCGGAAACACTCATCTAAAACCTGAGGGAAACTAGATAATATACCGTAATAATTACAATATTTACGGGTTAAAAAGAGGGAGCCGAACCTTCCCAATCAGCCGTAAGTGGCAGCACATACACTGGACAAGTTAACTGCCGAAATAAAGTCTCTGCTCGAGAAAAATCCTTTTCCGTTGTCAAAATTCCATCACAAAACTTTGTCAATTCGTTTAAGTCTCGAGGCAAAAAAGGATAATGATCTGGAACAAACAATGTTTGACTGGGGCTAACACCGTGCATTTTTGCAAAAGCAACAAAATCCTGAGGATTTGCAATCCCCGCTACCAACGCCCACTTCAGTGGAACGCCGGTCGGAACGCCGGCCACGCATTCGGGCTTCTGCGGACGAAATCCCACCTCGGCAATCGGAATCGACGGATTAAAGCTCCTTGCGAACTCAATGGCGGCGCGCTTTTGTGCCGAGGTCTCCGCTTTTGTAATGATGATCATCGACGCACGCTTAAGCGATGACGCAGGCTCCCGAAAACGCCCTGCGGGCAGCAAACGCCCTGCAGGAGATCGAGCATCCAGTAGAACAATATCCGTGTCTCGAGCGATTTGGCGATGCTGAAACCCATCGTCTAAAATCCAATGCGTCACCCTCTCTTGTGAATTGCTCTGTAAATAACGTCCCGCCGCCATTTTCCGATTTCGACCTACCACAATCGGTACATTCGGCAGCTTTCTAGACTGCATCATTGCCTCATCTGCAACGATATTGGCTCTGGCTGTCCCGGCAACAACTTGCCCATTTCTAATCACTTGCCACTCGTTACGACCCAAGCCACTACGATAGCCACGCGTCAAAACAACGGGAAAACCTCCGGTTTTTTGA
>JBIKKO010000045.1:0-20511 GCA_044360315.1 Oligoflexales bacterium | reverse complement strand
TTCAGTCCTAGGTCAAGAACTCTCGGCATGCAGCGCTTCGGGACTTTCCTGGTCATCACCTTTACCGTTGACGACAACACCTGAAATTGACCTTAGGCAATCAAGCTATAGCCTGCGGGATGGTCCCGTAGCTCTTTGCTTGCGGGGATCTGATCGTGAAGGGAACCAACAAAGTCCGCCAAGGGCCTACACATGGCTTATTGATTTTACACCGCCAGACCTAATTGTAACACCCACATTCCCAAGGCTTGTAAACAGCAATATCCAAGTCTTTACAGTGACGGCCTCACAGGGCGCGGGGGATATCTCCGGCTGCTACTTTAAAGTTAATCGAAAAACGGAACCATGTCCGGCAGCCATTAAAGACTATAGCTCCTGTCATGTTGCGCCACGGGCAACTGGCTTCTATCTGGATTCAGATGGACGCTACACGCTTTGCATTAGCGCCATCGACGCTGCGAGAAACCAGACGCCACCCCTTAGTCTTGACATCGAGTTGGACACGTCACCCCCAGTTGCGATTTTATCGGGCACCCCCCCAACATCCAGCAAAAGCCCAGCGGGTAAGATCACGGTTTCTGGGTCGGATGTGGTTAGCTATATTTACACAACTGCAAAAAACCGCTTCGAGTGTCAAAGCTGGCTACCGTCACGAGACATCTCAACACCAATTGAGCTACAATTGACGGCCAACGGTGACGGACCGCAGGCCCTATGTGTTAAAGGGTATGATATGGCAGGCAACCAACAAACCTCATCGACCGCTATCTCATGGATCCAAGATACGATTGCAAATCCCATTCGCTTCCTCGGCTCACTACCTTCTAGTGAATCCAACGCCACAACTCTCTCCCTTGGTCTTACCGCAGATGAACGGGGCACGTACCGCTACGCCCTGAGCCAAGGCATCAGTTGTGATCAAGCAAAACTTTCGGCTGCCAATGAGAGACCACTGACTCAAAAAATTTGGGAACCGCTAGGCGCCACGGATGGACCCATGACAGTCTGCGCAGTTCTTACAGATGCAGCCGGCAACATCCAAACAAAACCCACCATGCACACATGGATAAAAGACACCATGGCTCCAATCGCGGAGTTTATTCAAACACCCGCAAAAATATCGACAGATCCCTCTCCAGAATTCAAGGTGGCCACCTCTGACATCACAGAGTATCAATGGACCGTAGTGCCAAACGCAGGTTCCCAAGTCTGCAAGACAGCGGCATTTTCCGTATGGATACCGGTAAGCACATCGTTTAGACCAAACTTGACAACTTTGGGGGTAAAGACCGCCTGCCTTCGCGGAAAGGACAAAGCCGGCAATGTCCAACCTCTGCCCACGATGTACTCTTGGACAGTGGCTCGCCCCACCGCCCCCATAGCCAGCGTGAGTGGTGATACGCCTTTTTCTCCAACGTCAAAATCATCTTGGACCATCAAAATTGACGGTGAAAGAGTTAAAGATTGGCAATATGCCGTGATTTACTCTCACAACACCGACTGCAAGGCGCGGGTGCCTTGGACACCATTTCGTAGCGCTACAGATTCCAAGCTCAACCCGATGATCTTTAACGATACGAAAGCAGACGGCTTTAGAACTTTATGCTTTCGCGGGCGCGACGCCTTTGGCATAACCCAAACCAATCCGACCATCATGCGTTGGGTGAAACATGCCGAAGCCTCCTCCATGAAAGAAGCGACTGTCTTCGGCACTATCACAAGGCAACCCCTTTCAAAGCAGCAGGAAATTTTTCACCTAACGCGCCAAACCGAGGCAAAGCCAGCCGAGACTGTTGAATTGAGGATCTGCGCGATACCAGCAAGTGGCGGACTATTCACAAGTTGCCGCACTTCCCTCATCCGGTTTGAACCAAACGCAAGCTCAGGGAGCAGCGGGCCCATAGCCCTACCTGCCGGCACATGGACCATTTTGGCACGCCCCACGGCGGGACGTGGAAGCGTCGAACCGGTGATCTTTAGAAAATAAGGAAGTAACGCAAAACGCCTCGTCAAACGACGAGGCCGTAACAGACGTCAACGGGACACCAAAAATACTTTAACCGATGAGACGGTGATCAATCAGCTGTTTGATCTTGCCCGTCCGACCGACACGAGGAATACCCCCGTCTTGGCACCACTGGATCGCCAAACGTTGATCCAACCAGTCTCTTGGATGAGTCGACTGCAGGTCCCTGGAATAATGATAGACTTTGTCTTTGATATGCTCTTTATCGACGGGCATCTCGCCACTGGTCTCAAGATAAAGAACGATTCGCTCCTGCGCATCCTCATCTTGCTCAATGTGAATCTGAAAAAGGACGCCACTAGGATGGCAGTCAGCAATCGCCTTTTCAAAGTCACTGACAAACAAGCGACAAGCCCAGACATTGAACTGGCTATCCACGCGGCCCATGAGTGCAAACTTGGGGTCAGTGCTGCCGCAGGCGCATTCACTTTGCTCACGGGGACCAGGCTCGTCCGATCTCCGCGCCGACAGACTGCCTCCGACCCACTCCACCAAGTCACCGGTCTGCAGCCGGATTACCGGCATTAGTTTTCGCACCTTGGACGTTACAACCGCTTCACCATTAATGACTTCTAAGTGCACATGACTTGCAAACAGATGATGCTCCGTCCCCGAGCAGCACCGGCATTGATAGCCGATAGGGCCAGCATCCACAGAGGCGTAACCAGCAGACCCAAAGTGCTGCGTTCCAACAACCTCTTCCAAGAAACGTCGCGATGCCAAACTCAGATGCTCCCCCGCATAGAGAACGACAGGCATGCGGACCTGCCGCCGCAAAAGTACGGATCGGCGCGCAATCTCGACAATCTGAGTCGGCAAACCCACGACAAATTCAGGCTTAAAACGCACAAGGTAGTCAACAACTAAATCTTTGTCAGTGGTCCCGCCAATGGGCAACACCCTCGCACCGATGCGAGCCATGGCTTGATCAACTGCTAAAAATGACGACCACAGATTGCCCGCAACAAAAAGATTGGCAACAAGACTACCATGCTTGACGCCTTGTGCGCGAAACGCTGTAGCCAGCAAGTCAGCCACGACTTTAAATTCATCATGCGCGTACATCATGTATTTCGGTGACGCCGACGTACCACCAGAGGAAAACACATATCCGCCGGATATATCATCTCGGGTGTATTCAGCTAACTTCTCCGCACAACTAGCATCCAAATCTGATCCTCTAATAAGCGGCATGTCTTCCAGTGTTTCAACAAAGCGGCCTTGGCGTAAACGACCATAAAACGGGACACTGGCAATCGCCTGATTAACAAAACTTTCAAGACTACCGACATCCTCCTCGGGAACAAGACGGGTCAAGTCAAGCAGACTAAGACGACCATCATGAGGCGCCCCCACTGGTGCCTCCATAACACTGCCAAGGCTTGCAAACCTCATCACGCCCGTATGACCAAGCGCGGTTATCAAGTCGTCCTTTTCGGACTCTAGGGCAAGTAACGAGCAGGACTGTAAATGACGAGCAAAGGGTTGCAACCTCGAGATTAGGTTTTCAGAATCCTGATAACGCTTCAAAATCAAGGTGCGATTTAACGGCGACGGACGCAAAGGACCTGAATCTTCAAAATGAAGGAAAAACTCGTCACCGTCCAGAAACTCACCGCTCGACATGATTTTGTTGTATTGGGCTCTTGCTTTTTCTTTCAAGACCTCAGTAAACTCATCATCCGTTAGCCTGCCGCGTGCTAGCGGGAAGCGGACCAAGGCTTGGGCAATCTCACTCATGAGAGGCCGCGGATCTATCGTTGACTCAAGGAAAAGGTTCTGAGGAGAAGCACACGCCGCCTGATCCCACATCGCAATGTCCTGGGCTATCCATTGAGCCGTTTGTCGATACCCGTATTTAGCCAACGCAGCTGCCGTGATCACCTGAAATGAGATTTTCGGGCCATACTCAAAAAACTTGACACCAAGGCCAAGGCCCGTCTTATAGGAGACAATCATCTCTTCGCCACCCCAAGCAATAATTCCGTTAGCCTCTTGCTTGACGATGGCCTCAAGAGAGACTGAGCCACCAGGAAAGTGAAGCAAGGCAAACTTATCCGCAATAACCCCTTCACGATCAATCATCTGCAATGACCTGGCAAAATACAACGGAAACTCTATATTGCGGGAACTGAGTTTAACGACTGAGATGTTTTTTGTCAGAAAACCCATCAAAAGAGAGTCAATCGCCCCAAGGAATACATTCCCGGCTGACACATGAAAAATTTTTCCAAGAGGAAACGCTCGCTCCCGGCCAAAAAATCGATCACTACGTACAAATCGATCAAGCTTATCGACGCTACCAAAATCGGCACAAATTCGATCAAGAATGTTCTTGCGACTAAGCAAGTCAGGGATCACGGCCAGTGATCGTTTGAGCATATCAACACTAAAAGGTAACGAGCGCTGACTCATGCGCAGGGCTTCGTTCCAATGATCTCCACCTTCACGCCAAGTCTTTCCCAACTCGTGCAATGCGTCAATGACCGACGTAATGGGAATATCAGCGAACACCCTGGTTCGCTCATCAGCTTGACGGAATATATCCCGAAGGGTTGTCTCATCCAAGGCGACATCTGATACAGATTGACCAAAAATATACATCGTCTTAGTTTCCATTCAAAAGGTCATGTGTTATGCGTTATCTAATAGCTTCGATGCAGAAAGCGCGCAGCCTTTATGCTTATTAACACCAGCTCGACCAAGTATCTCAAGTGTCAGGCCGTCCAGCCCGCACTCGCAGGTCCCGAGCCGTCCGTAATCAGTCGTCAACAAACTAATGCTAGGATAACTGGTCACATAGGAGCAGAGAAACTGAATTAACCCAACCTCACCCAGCGGCACTATACTTAAATCTTTTGGGCTACGGATAAAAACGCGAGCATAATTTGGAACATGCAAACGCCCTAAAGCACAGTCACAGTAGGGAATACCATGTTCTACCATGCCAAACATATCTCGATTGTTAGACTCAGGAATACCCAAGCGCTCGGCGATGAAACTGCGAAATTTCGCCTTAGGGACCTCTTCATTTACAAACCCCTTCCATCCGCCACCTGTTTGCACCCAACTACCTGGCGGTAGTTTGATTCGAACATTGTGGTCCTTCAAAATCTTATAGAGATGGGCTGGAAACCCTAAAATTCTTGTCGGCACTGAGGCCGACGCAAACCGGGACAGCGCGTCTAGGACGCCAGAAACATTTAACTGGAAGTCTTCCTTTGCCTTGTCCCACTGAATTGCATAATACACCTCTCGCTTTTTCGTAAAACTGGTCAAAAGCTCGTCCGTAAATGCTGTCCCAAGGTTATTTGCCACCGCAGGATCATAGGTAAAACAAAGATAGTTAACCTCCTCTGAGGACGTCATACCAAGGGCAGCATGAATCTCGTAGGCGAGTTTTTTAACCCTTGCCAGTGAGTCGTGGTTAAGAAAAATCTGACTCTTTTGACCGCCTGTCCCTGAACTTGTTAACGTCAAGACCACATCCTCTGGCACCCCTGTCATGAGTTCATGCTCCTTAAAGAGATTCACCATTATTGCAGGTACACGTCTAAGATCATCTTCACTATCTATTTTGTCAGGCGTGATATTGTGGGAGTCCCAAAGACCTCGAAAAAAATTATTCCCGGCGTAGTGAATCTCGGCGCATCGTTTAAAACTCTGACGAAAAGCGTCTCTTGCGACGTCTGAGTGGTCAAAGGGATGCGTCTCAAACAGACCATCAATCGGATTAGCGAGGAAGCTCAAGGTTATTCTCCCAACTCATGCGAAGGACGCAGAAACTGCTCCTGGATGTTTCGTACATATTCCTCGAGAAAAACACGATTTTTCCCCGCCAACTTCAGATACTTAAAGTCCAAAATCTCAAACGTTCGGCTAAGCACCACGAAATCATAGCGCAGGCTGTCTTGAAGCTGAAAAGCTGGAAAGTAAGCACAAGGCAAAAAACGCGCTCTGAGAACGCGCTCAATCGTTTTGACCTTATCTGCCCGAACTAAAATCTCGATATAACGGACACCGATTGCATTCAATAGGCTGACGCACTGTTCAAGAATATAGGTAAAATCATATCCTCTCGGTTTTTTGATGCCCATAATCGTGCAGTGACTATCAGCCGACTCCTTAAAGATGAAAATTTCAACCGTCTGACAGGGCGAGGATATGACAATATTCGGCACATGGAATGGATAAAAATGTGACTGAAGCAGCCCAGCATCACGCTGTTGTTCAAATCGATGACGAACAAACATTGGAGCCATCATTAACTCCATGGGTAGCCTTTGACTGTAGTCGTCGAGCGCAAGGTCACCTTCCGACGCTGGCTGTAGACGAGGCAGAGTGCATTCGGTTCGCACGATCTCATAAAGGTTGCTGATCGCAGGGTGGAGACGAAAGTCCTGAAACCGTGCCCAGAGGGCCTCGGTGGTAAAAAAGGCAGTCA
Source organism: Oligoflexales bacterium (assembly GCA_044360315.1). Taxonomy (GTDB): domain Bacteria; phylum Bdellovibrionota_B; class Oligoflexia; order Oligoflexales; family RGVZ01; genus CAMDKS01. Next base: position 14,041 of record JBIKKO010000045.1, on the reverse strand, counting down.
AACAATGGGTCTCATAGACATCGGTCTTATGAACGTTTGGAAAGATACCTAGTTTCTTATACCCGAGATGCTCAGTTACGATTTGCGGGGCTGGGGTCGACGTTCGGGTTGTACCATATATGACATCAATCATTCCCTTCTTTACCGTCAGATAATCTTGAGCCATGAGCATTGCCTTCTCTAATATTTGCTGGCCACGGAACTGCGGGTGGACCGCTGCACCAAACGCTCGCGCAAGACGATGCGCCTTATCAGTCTCATAAACAACCGAGCCAATCACATACCCTCCAGCCGAAGACTTCCAAATTCCGGAGCTCTCACCAGCAAGGGTTTGAGACTCTGCGACAATCCACACATGATCTGGATTGGCGAGAAAGCGCTGGAGTAGCGCCGTGTCACGCATCAAAGGGTTTGTGTAGTGGCCACCATAAATGACCTGATACAGCATGGCGATGGCATTTGCATCATCGCATGTTGCAAGACGAAGTGTAGGACTACCGGACGGATCACTCATCAATGGCCCCAGATACTGTTAAGTGTGATGTTTCCAGTATCAGGCATTCATCGGGCCCCGGCAATGCAGCAATCTTTACCCATTAAAGCGTAGCTAGCAACAGCTGTAAAACCTAGCCAACTCCCAGTTATGAGGTGAGGCTCAAAAAATTCGGCAAAGCAAAGTACCGATGATTATCTTTGTGATTTCAGAGACTCACGTCTGCTATCGCAGGGGAACTTGATCTTGAGTCGTTTGACCAAATAGCACGACCTCATGTAACATTGGAGAATCAGGACAACAAAAAGAGAGGGTATCGACACATGAAGCTTCGCCAAAACGTGAGCCTAATAGCATTTATAATGTTGCAAACCACCCACCTTACATCCTGTAGGTCAAGGCATGACAGTTCTGCAGTTCGCAGCAAAAGCCCGCTAAGCAAAGTCAAAACATTTTCAGAACTACCACCCGGAGACGATGGATGGGTATTCCAATGTAAGGAGGATAAACAGGATGAACAGGATGAACAGGATGAACAGGATAAACAGGATAAACAGGTTTACCAGTGGTTTAGATTTGTGCGAGATACTAAAACTAATACAATTAAGGTTCATCAGGTCATGACAGAGGATTTAAAGGGTGAGGATAGTGCTCGTCAACGGATGGCGTTTGATAGGATTCGTAAAATGACTGATGCTAACAAACCGATGTTGGTTGATGGAGCAGAATACTTTACAGATTCAACAAAAAAAATGAAGTACGTGGCATCGCTTCTTACAGACGACTCGGAAATTCAAAGGAAGGAATTCTATGTTGAGCCACCAGGTGGACCGGTATTCACACAGAAACTCATACTCGTGGCTGGTGTTAAAAACGAACTAGGTCTCAAGTACGAATTGATCTATAATGAAGACAAGCCCAGTTATACTGCTGATTGTGGTTTTATCCAGCCCTAAGCATCTTCGGGGATCCTCTCTCGCTATCACTCGTGACTAATGCACAAGCAGGGAACACGACTTTAGCTTTGGAATGGGACTGCATTCCCAGGCCCTACCTCCTCACCCATGAGAGGGAGCCGCGTTAGGTTGCCCAGGCTCAAATCGGCCCTTTCATCTTGAAGACCATCAGCTCGGGGGGCTCTCTCTGTTCCAAAGCAGCCCCCTGGAGCGAGCATGGAGCAATTGTCCGCTGAAAACTGTCCGACCAAGCTCCAGCCTCGGCCACAACTCCTGAGCAATTTAACAAAATTCAATCATATCGACAACTTGTCAAAACTCAGAACCTTGAACTGCACCAAAGCGGTTCATCCCTTGACACAATTCTTGCACGCCATGAGAACGTTCCGTGTAATATTTTTTTGAAATTGTTGTTTAGATGCTGGCTTTCTGCGCCAATGAGTGTATAGTGCCCGCTCAATCAATGTCTCTTCAATGAGCTTGGTGGATTTGTTCACAGTTGTTGTGGTCCACTTTGATCAGAGGAAGAGAAAAGAAGGGGTTTTTATGGGCAAGAAGTTATACGTTGGCGGCATTTCTTACAACACGACAGATGATCAACTCCATGATCTATTCTCAAGCGCTGGTACGGTTGAGAGTGCAAAAATCGTGATGGATCGTGACACTGGTCGAAGCAAGGGTTTCGGCTTTGTTGAAATGGCCTCCGAAGCTGAAGCGCAATCTGCGATTCAAAAGCTAAATGGTTCAGAAGCAGACGGTCGCAGGCTGACTGTAAACGAAGCTCGCCCTCAGGCGCCTCGTGACAATCGCGGCGGCGGCGGTGGCGGCGGCGGTCGTAACCGTTGGTAATATCCCCTTAGTGGGATTTGTGTTCATCACATTACCAAAATCGAGCCCTTCGTGGCTCGATTTTTTTTGGTTAGTTTAGCCACGTCTCGTCCTTCATGAAAGATCCTGAAGAGGGCCATCCTCTGGAGATACAGGGTCAATCCATCCCTTTTTAAAATCACAAAACACGCCGAAGACCCTAGGAAATTCAGAGACCTCTCAATCACCGCGCTCGCACCTACGTCAACTCAAACTCTATCGAACCACTTCTGGGCTTTCGTTCCTGACGTCACAGATATCTAGGTGATAGCTTAAGGGATCAACCAAAATTTAGTTTAAGCGTCTGATTTTAATGATAAAATCAGATTTGTACCGACTTCCCTTAAAAATAAATTCATTTTTTGCAAACTCTACCGACAACCACTCGGGGAAACGGCATCATCGCCTGTGCCAGTTTGGCTTTCCGCAGTGTCGCTTAGAAGACCCAAGGCAGACTGCCACTCTGAAAAGATCTGAAAAAGGATGCTCTTAATCATGACCAACTCAATTACTACCACAACGCTACTACTAGCTGGCATTACGATAGCCGCGTGCAAAAACAGCACTGGGTTTAAAGGTGGATTGAAACCTAAATCACCAAAGGCAGCTGAGACAACACCTACGGTAGATGCACATCCGGATGCTCCCCATACACCTCCACCCTCCGATCCTGGTCCGCCAGATGTCCGCCCCCCTGACCAAGAAATTAGATTTGGTATCGACAGCGTTTACCGCATCGGCGATAACAGCTTTTCAGGGTCGTCGTGCAAGGATCAGGTCGCAGCCTACGGTTGGTCAGGGACTCGCTATTTTTTTGAGTTCCAAGTCTTAGAACCACAAACAATGGTGGATATCAGCCTGAATAAATTATGTGGCGTCGACTCTTCAAATTCCAACGTATCAAAGCTGGTGAGCAGCTTCCAAACACTGCAGGTCCAACCTATCACACCGATGACCACCAGTATCAGTTTCAATCAGGTCTACTTGGAACCGGGACGATACGCTGTGGTCGTGGAGTCAAACAAACAGAGAAACTTTGGCTACATGGGTGATCACGATGATTTCCTAATCGGTGATATCATGATCACTGCCAACAAAAAAATCGACGGCGGTCGTGTTCGAACTGAGCGATAGTCCGTTTGAGATCGTGCCTGAAAGTGGTGACATTCAGGAACAAAAGACTTTATCAATCACTAGGCACCTTAGAAACCAACAGCTTATCAATACGACGCCCATCCATATCGATCACCTCAAAACGATAATCACGCCACGTAAATGATTCACCCTCTTCAGGAATATGGCCCAAGCGACTCATCACTAGCCCTGCAAGGGTTGCGTAATCACCCCGAACTAGGTCCTTAAACACTATATCATCCATCAATTCTGAAAAATCATAAATACTAAGAGACCCATCAATCAGGAGGGATCCGTCATCGCGCTTTATAACCCTCGCACTATCCTCGGTCACTGGCATATCGCCGACAATCGCTTCCATGATGTCGACAATCGTCACAAGCCCCGCTGTTCCTCCATACTCATCAACGACGAGCGCCAGATGCTTTCCGGACTTTTTAAGATTCTCCAGTAACTTCAAGCTGGACATCGACTCTGTGACAAACAAGGGCTCCACTAAGCATTGACGCAAATTAACATCACGCAGACCGTCGTCTCCCACGCAGCCTAAAATGGCTTTCACGGAAACAATACCAATCAAGTGATCCGAGGTTCCCTGAAACACAGGATAATAGGAGTGAGGACTTGTCAAAATCACTTTTAAGACTTGGGGAAACGGCGCATCAACATCCAGACACACCAGCTGGCGACGCTGCGTCATCAGCTCTCCCACCCGTCGATCACCAAAGGCAAGAACGCGCTTCATCATACTCTCCTCTTGAGGATGAAAAACGCCGGCCTCGGCCCCTTGTTCGATCATAATTTTGACCTCTTCTTCCGACACGGATGGTTCATCGTTGGGCTTTACCCTTAGGATCCTCAAAAAAAACTCTGTAAAAAAACTTAGAACTGCAACCGCTGGCGAAGCCATGACCGACAAAACCTGTATGGGACGAGCCACGTGAACAGCCACCCGTTCCGCGCGACTGAGGGCTATGCGCTTGGGCACAAGTTCACCCAAAATCAACGACAAAAAAGTTACCGTTAATACAACACTACCGAGACCGATAGCATCACTATAAATACCTATGACAGGAACATCTTTGACATGAGCCGCTATCTCCTCGGCGACCGTTGCGCCACCAAAGGCACCAGCAAGCACCCCGATCAAGGTGATCCCAATTTGAATGGAAGCAAGAAAATTAGATGGCGCATTCGCCAACTCTAAGGCAATCTTTGCGCCATAATTACCGTTGGTCGCCAGATGCTGTAGACGTGTCTTTCGGGCACTCACAATAGCCATCTCTGACATTGCAAGTAACCCATTTAAAATAATCAAAGCCGTAATCACGACGACTTCCAATGCTATCGTATAAACCAAAACCGATCACTCCTCTGGAACCTCTCTTGCGCGAAAGCGCAAGGCCTACTTAACCCGATGGAATTATATAGAATTTTTTCAAATCAATCCAGCCCATAGACCTGACGGCGGCCATATGAGCTTAATAAACCCTCTTTGCCACCGCGGCCTGAGTCGATTGTTTAAAAACAACCACCATTTTAGTGGGCCTTCGCCCTAGAAAAAAGCCCTCGCCGCATCTTCCTGATTGGAACGCTGGGAGCGAGGACCTCAAACTAAACAAAAAACAAACTAACCAAAAAAGATCAAACGAAAACGCTACCCGATGACTACCTACCAGTGCTCAGCGCAGCCTGACAAGCTCTTCCTGGGTAAACGGACGAGGATGACGGCTACCCGTCAACGAAACCTGCGGACCATCGACGGTTGTGATGTCACTGACCGATTTGCTGCCACGACCATAAACATAAGTGTCAAAGAAGTCTTGCAGCGAGCGCCCAAGAGAATCCTCTAACGCTCCTTGAAACACTGGCACGGTGATGGTTTGTCTTTGATGTACTGAAAACAAATCTCGCAACACTCCCCTTAATCCATTGGCCTGAATCCCGGAAATCCACCCATCAAAGACCCCCATGAGGTCCGCCCCGTATGTATACGCGTCGGAGGTTGTAAATCGCTTGTACGGTGAAAACCCTGCCAAGACCCTAGGCGCGCCTGGTGATGAGCGCCGCGGATACCCGTCATCCCTCCAACTTGCGATTGCCTCGTCGATCCAGCCAGAGTTTCCGTTTGCTGGCATCACACCTCGAGCAAACCAGCTGTGCGCCGTCTCATGACTCAAAGCCCACATCGATGTGATGGTCGCACCGCAATACTCCATTCCTCCGCCACCTTGACCATCCTCAGTAAGATAGGCTGTGAATGACTGGTGAGCAAATGCTCCATATGTCGATTCTAGTTCAGCCATGTAATTTTTTAAACGCGTCATACCAAGGTTTACGGAACTACCAAGGTTGCCATATACGGTTAAGGGCACTGGACCATTGACACCATTAAACGTTGACCTCTGCACCTTAAAGCGGCCCGCGGCCACTAAATGAAAATAAGGCGAAGATGCCGTAAAGTACTCGGGGTATTCTACACGCCAACGATTTGTACCCAAGCTTTGTGTTTCTCCATTAGTAAATACTTCGTGGGGTTGCGTTGTACCAATGACCGACACATGAACCACCTGCCGAAACTGATCATACTCAAGATTTGTGGGACCATATAGCTCCCAAAACTGTCGGTCGTCGAGGTCATTCATAAAAAAGCCAGCGGCAACGCGCCCCGATTGGAACGTGACACGATTCGATAAATCATAAGTCATCTCGAGCGAGTGCTGAACGCCAGCCTCAGCCACAACATCAACGGCTCTAACCATGGACTGTCCATCAGGATCCCTGATCGACTTCACCTGGCTTAGAGCAAGCACAGTGCCATCAAACCGCACAGATTGAACCCCTGGAACTAAATCAAAGATCGGCATCCCAGATTCGTCAACCGTCAAATCAATCACTGCAAGCCCTACAGCCTTTGCAGTAGACACATCAAATGTCACATGCAACTCGACGTTAGAAAAGTCAGCATAAACGGCCTTTTTGCCACCTGTCATAAAACTGGGCGGAGCTTTTTTCAGGTCACTGCCCACGAGCTTTTGTGTCAACCCTGATCCAAACAAAGCCACGAGTAACACACCACGACTTACCCCCATGAGACGACTCCTTTCGTTTCATCATCGGAAATTCCTGATCGCTCCAACGATCACAGGTTCTACGAACATCCAAAAAGCACATTGTTGAACCCCGAGATTAACGATTTACTCAGCCCTAAGCAAACAAAAAATTGCCATGGCGACGCATCACTAAAGCCCTAACTGAGACACCACACAACACCAGTTCTACATGCTTTAATGGACCAACGCCTTGCCGATGCCAATCCTCGAGATCGCAAGCATCTGCCACTAAAAAGGCCGCCTCCTACGGAAGCGGCCTCTCGTCTTGCACTCAAACAGAACCATCACAAAAACCCTGTGACCCTTCACTTCTTTATGGCAACAAGACCGCGTCGATGACGTGAATGATTCCATTTTTAGCTGGGATATCCTTTACGATAACCTTTGACTCATTGATAAACAAGTCTTGTCCGTCAAAGCGAATCTCTACTTTTTGACCGTTTAACATCGTTGCTTCCGTCAAACCAACGGCGACTTTCGATGGAACTTTAGCTCCAACGACGTGATACGTTAGAACGTTTTGAAGAGCCGGAATATTCTTGAGAAGAGCCTCTACAGCCCCTTCAGGAAGCTGCGCAAACGCAGCATCAGTGGGTGCAAACACTGTAAGGTTCTGGGTCGTTGCGAGGGTTTCTGTTAAACCGGCCGCACTGACAGCCGCAAGTAGGGTCTTGAAACTACCCGCACTTTCAGCCACTTCGATAATGTTGCGTTGCTCACATCCAGATCCACCGCCTAAAGCTGCTTGGGAGCCAGCATGGCTTACAGATGAAACAGCAAAACCCAAAAACATTGCCGGAACAAAACTTAAAAACTTTTTCATACGAAACTCCCTAAAAAAAATGATTCACATCAACCAGCGACCTCCGCTGGCCGTGAAATAGTTATAGGTCAGAACTAGTCCCCGAGTATATTCTAAATTATGTCATAGCTGTATCAAATAATGATACACATATTCATCCATAGCCGTTCGCAGTGGAGGCGCATCGATTGGCTTCATCAAGAAGTTTGCCAATTGCCGATCGTTACTTAGCGCGCTAAGAAACATCGAGGGCACACACACGATGCTCAAACTTTCGAAATTAAAAAAAGGAGAACTGTATGCACCGAAGGAAACGATTTTTAGCTCTCATCACTATGGTATCTTTAAACCTAAGCCTGACGGGGCTGGCAAGCGATAGCTCAGCCGATGGTCACGCCATGACAGAGACTGTCAAGTCCTCTCGCGCCGCAATGATTCGCGTTCCCGTTGACGCGGCAGGTCGTGAGCTGATCTCTGCGGCCGAAATGCGCTTGGTACGGGAAAACGCCAGGCCCCGGGGCTATGCGGCCCTGGCGCTGATTTGGGAACGAGGAGCAGACGTCACAAATGCGCCCGTTGCCGACTCCAGCACTGACGGAGATTCCTCGACATGGGGCTACTACTGGGGATGGAATGCTTGGCGCTGGGCCAACCGTGGTTGGTACAACCCTTACTACTATGCCAGGGTTTGGCCGACCTATTATTACTATAATTATTCCTATAGCTACGGAAGTCCCTACTACTATAACTTCTACTACCCCTTCTATTACGGCAATTATGCCGCCTGGGGATACCGTTACTACTACTATCCAGCCGGGTGGTAAATCTGAGACGTTATCATCAACCCAAACGACCGCGCGCCTAATGCGCGGTCGTTTTTGCCAAATAGCAATTCCAAAAAAAATGACCTAAAGTTTTTCATCAGCTCCTCCGATATTGCCCTTCAGGAGAGAACTGCCATGTTTTTTAAAAAAATCATCAAATCCCTCCCCTTCACCCTAGGCTTGGTCCTTAGCCTCACACAATGTAAGAACGCAAGCTTTAATGCTGAGTCTGATCGCCAAGGAACCAACAATAAAACCGACAAGCCGACCCGGGATAGGCCAACCCCAAGCGGCCCGACTGGAGGTCCTGTTGCGCCGCCAAGTCCAAATAGCTTTAGTATACAAATCAGGGGAATGAACATTGAGGGGCCAAGCTACGCGGTCTTTCTGCGCGATACAAGCTGGAGCATGATGCAGGTCAATAGCGTTTACGGGAACAACGTCGTAACCGGGATTATGAACGCTGCATCCGCCCGGTTAGCTGGCATATCGTTTTGTGCCGACGGTGGCACAAAAACTGGAGCCGTCTACAACATGGTCAACTCACTGCGAGGACGAATGGGTGTTCCTGGGGGCAACGGGCATGGATCATGCCCTGCAAATATATCCATGAGTGTCCGCTCTCTACCGCCCGGGTCAAAACTTGGAATCATCATTTTTTCAGACTGGAGACCACCTAGCTTTAACTTTTCAAACACCGACATCGCCCTTAAAGCCTTCACTGACTCTTTTTCAGCAACCATTCCAAACATCGCTCGCACCCAGGTGTTTTGGCTCACAGGCGGAGCCCCCGATCAGCTCCGCATGACCATTCCGCATTTTGAAGGCACTGGCTTAGGACGGTTTTACAGTTACACAAGTCCACCAAATATTGTTATCGATGAAGTCGCAAGAAATTTAAGCGCCCCCGTGATCGAATCCATCATTCAGCTTCCACCGGAAATGGCTGCCGCAGATCCCTCGCGATTGAGAGTTACGCTGAACGGCGCACCCTTTGAAAACTCGAAATGGACCATTTCAAATGGCAGACTAATTTTGTACCCCGGACCACACCTACAGATTGGTCAAACGCTGAATGTTTCACTCATATGAGCTGCGGGCCAGGTTGAGTCCCTAAGCTTCTCCTAACCAGCACTCGTCCAAACATGCTTTCGCGTTTCCCTTTATCGCGGTGACCATCCAATCTCACGTCATTACCTACAGCGTTGCAACGTCGGCAATCTGTAACGCACCAGACGGATGCTCAATAATGGCCATACAACTAAGCCAAATCAAACGTATAGATGATCCTTAAGTCCTATATAGCTCTGCATCCTCTTTGCCCAAAATTTTTATCTGTTTATTCTCATGAATGCGGTCACAACCAAGAGCATTCAAAAGGGCCTCGCTTTTGAATGGAAATCCGACCTTCTGAATAAAGTAGTCGTCTTCCACAAATATCTTTCGCTCCTGCATTTCTATCAGAACAGGAATGCCAGGTCGGCACAGGTAGACTTGCTTACTCTTATTGTAAAGATCCAAACTTCTAGGGTGTAAATACCAGCCTGATCCAGATATCTGATTGATAAATTCGTTAATGTTCTCAACATCAAGAGCAATGTGATGCAATCCTTCACCGCGCTTTTCTAGCGCTCTCTGATATGGCCCTTCACCAATGGCCTGCATTAAAAGAACTCGTCCCATCACGGGACGTCCAACATAAATCTCTCTTGTCCCCTCTGAGGCAAAATCTTTAATTTCCCCAAGATCACCCGATGAAAATGAGTTTCTCTCGAAAGCAGATTCAATAGACTTAACTAGAAATGCGACGTGATTGAGAGCCGTTTTCAATTTTTTTCCCATTTTTCAATCTCCAGAATTGCTAGGCCTCAGCCGAAGTAGGAAATTTTTGCCCGTGTAATATAATATTATTAAGCAAGGAGGACTTATGAGCCAGAAGATAAGGAAGCATTTGCCAGGTGAAGAAAAGATTCGATTATTAAAGGCACGCTTGAATAGCCTGTCGGACAAAGGGTCTAGCGTTTTTTCATCGCGCTATTGGCGAAAGTCCGGTCAGAGACAGATCAATCAGAATGATTTGACATTGAGCGATGTGGATAGAGTAGCAACTTCTAGCAAACGGGTTCAAGAAGAAGTCAATATCATCCCTCTGAAAGTTCTGCTGTGAGATTTTTAGATAATTCAGTATTCATTCTATCGAGGGTCAAAGTTCGCCCTTCGTAAGTTAGGCATGAAATAGATTGGATTTGCTGGTTAACAGATGTATTGAAGATAAACTTTACTTCCCACATTCCGGCCGCATCTTCAATTTCAGAATTTTTAATTTCTTCAACAGATGAAGAAATTAAAGTCTTTCCCTGGTTAGCGGCACTGACTTGGCTTTCTAAATCAAAACTACACGTGACGAAATTTTCTTTGTAGTCATTCTGGTCTGTGTCTCGATTTTCACTAGAAATCCATAGGGTATTCTCTGACGGAGTATTTGATAGACTCTCAATCAGAAAATCTTGCAGGTTAAACTGTATTTTCTGACTCTGCTCAGAAAATACCGCAACATTTTCAGATGAACTTTTGTCCGACGCGCAACTAAATCCTGAAAGCGCTACCGGGAAAAGAAGAACTAGAAATGCTTTCATTACATGCCTCATTTTCGAAAATTATCTCTCAAGACCTGACGACGAAACAGATTCTTGCGACAAAAAACAAATTAATAAAACTTATTGCTATAATCGATGATGCTTCAGATTGGAAATATTGTCAAATGTTGTGTTTGACCGTCTAGGCGGCATTAGCTTCAAAACGCACTCCATCTTCAAATTTCCATCGCATATCGATTACCTCTGCTAGTCGCTCATACCCCCTCAGTGTGTTCTAAGATTTGGCCGTATTTTCTGCGAGCTTAAACACCATCGTTAGCGTCGACTGTGCTGTTCAGCAGTCCTTTGTTTTCGCCGTACGCAATCGCACAGTGGCGAATATTGACTCGATTAGATTGGTGGACCGAATATGGCACCAATGCTCCGCTGGAAACTCGTAGAATACCAGCATGGAATCCTTGCTTTTCATGAGGCAAGTGACTGCCTTTGGATACTTGGCTTCATATAGTTTTGCGAATTCCTCCATGAATTTAACTGCATCAACCTTATGTTCAGCGTTGTAAATATTATGCAGCATTTTCTTCGCCTGGGGCTGTGCGCCCTTTGGAAGTTTGTCGAGCGCATTGGCTGTCTTGTGTACCCAGCATCGCTGCTGTTTGGTCGTCGAGTAAACTTCCGACAATGCCGCCCAGAAACCAAGGGCACCGTCCCCGACTGCAAGTTCTGGAGCTGTTGTCAGACCTTGCCGTTTAAGCTGCAAAGGCAGGCCTTTCCAAGACGTCGTGCTTTCACGCATCCCCGCGTCGACCGCAATCAATTCTTTGACTCCGTCACTCGTAGCGCCCATGATGACAAGAATACAAGCGCGTTCGCCGTCTTCACCAAGACGCACATTGAAGTGGACGCCGTCAGCCCAAATGTAAACATACCGCTTCGCTGACAAGTCGCGCTTGCTCGATGCGTCGTAGTCTTCGCTCCAAGAGGCCTTCATACGCATTATGGTGGTCGCGTATAGTCCAGGGGCATCTGCACCCAAGAGCGCCTGCAATGCCTCTTGGAAGTCTGTGGCGCTTCATTGCGCAGTTTAGTAATGTTTTCCACGGCGCATGTCTCCATCAAAATTGTTGTTTATTGGCTGATGAAGCTTACGCCACATTTCCTCTCAAACACAAGATTCAGTTATATCTCATTGCCGCTGAGCCAAAACAATGGAGTGGATCAGGTGCTTTCATATGGAAAAATTATTCGAGGGTCTGAAAATAAAGTCACTTGACGACTTCAAGACTCATTAGCGAAATTCTAAATCAATTTACCAGCTAAATAGAGTGGCAAACTTGTCAGGTGACATTTCACCTGTGCTTTGGTTGATCCAATCGGAATTTCCATCTTCATCTCACGTGATGACGGCGGCGAGCTACACAATCGAAACGCGTGAGACTGTGAGGTTTTAGCGATAAACTGTCCAATTGATTTTAGCGTGCCGACAGAGCCACTTTTTACTTCTAAGGGTACAAGTTTCATTTCCTTTTGAATGACAAAATCGACTTCAGCATTATTGGCTTTGCCTTCCCTCAACCAATACGTTAGCGGGATAGGATCAGACGATTTTTGACGCGCTAATAATTCCTGAGTAACGAATTGCTCAGCCAAAAAACCTTCGGTTAAAATGGACTGATTCGACTGTATGGCGTTCCAACTTAGATTATTCATGCGATTTAGAAGACCTATATCGAGCCAGTAAATCTTGAAAATTTTGGGATCAATACCGGCCCGAATCGGGATGCCAGAACAATCACTATGGAAAACTCTATGTATGATTCCCGCCATTGTCAGTAATTCCACAGAATGCTTAATCAAATTCGTTTTCGTATCTGACATAACCTCAGAAAACTTTAATTTTTTTCCAATATTTTTTGGAAGCTGACGGTATATGTGATGAAGTCGAACAAGTTCAGTCTTGCGCGCGTATTTCGCGAAATCATCCCCGTACGAAGCAATAATGTTGTCGAAAATATTTTTGATTTGATTCTCCCTTGCCCCATTCACGTATACTGACACCACCTCTGGCATTCCACCGAGAGCGACATAGAGTCGATATTGCTTCCAGAATTTTTCATGTAAAATTTCCGGCCAAGCTTGATCGGAGTCCAATTGAAATTGGTTCCAACGCTCCAATAAGATGTCTTCTCCTAAAGCGCCTAATACCTCCACAAAACTCATGGGACGAATCCAGTGGTATTCGACGCGGCCGACTGGCATAGAGAATTGATGATCTGACAACACAAATTCCAGAAGTGAACCAGCGGCAATCACATGCAATTGGGGGCGATCCTCATAAAAATATCGTAAGGCAGCGATAGCATGAGGTGTTGCCTGGATTTCATCTAAAAATAAAATGGTCTTATGATCCTCAAAATGCTGATTACAGACAGTTTCGAGCGCGGAGACGATTTCTTGTACGTTTAATGAGGAAAAGACTTTGTCCAGGAGAGGGTGGCGTTCCAAATTAATTTCAGCCAATTTTAAACCTGCCTCCTTCGCGAAGAGCCTGACAATGGTTGATTTACCAACCTGCCGTGCGCCTCTTAGGATTAATGGCTTTCTTTTTTTATTATTATTCCAGTTATTTAAATATGTTAAGTCTCTTTTTAGCACAAAAAAACCCCTTATTTTATCCATTTTAAGTATAAAACAATGGGTTTTTTTTGTCCATTCTCTTATGACTTTCAGGATTTATATTCGGTTGAGCATGCTGTGTTTGTTAATACTAAGTTGTAGCCATCGTTTATCCAGAATGTATCGTTCTCGCGACCATGCTCGCCATTGAGTTACTTGCCAAGAAGGATGACAACATCGTTACCTCACATGACCATAAGATCATGCTTGATAGACGTATAAGGCCTCTTGCTCTTGCTTACGTAAAAAATCAACATGGTCAGATATTACTCCACAAATTCTTCGACCCTGTGAAGAACGAGACATTTTACCGCCCTCTTGGTGGTGGTATCGAGTTTCAAGAGTCGGGAAAAGTCGCAACTGAGCGGGAAATATTGGAAGAAATTGATAAAAAATTCAAAGTAACTGGGTTGGTGGCTACATTTGAAAATATTTTTGTTTATGAAGGCAAGCAAAGTCGACGTTCTCTGACTTGCTGCACCGACTCGTCACTCGCGTTCGCAATGGCCATAAAATCCGTGGACTCACGGTGCTCGGAGTCGATGAGATCGCATACTGTCGAGGACACAAATATGCTAC
>JBIKKO010000177.1:0-6833 GCA_044360315.1 Oligoflexales bacterium | reverse complement strand
TCACACACACTAAATCAGGTTCCGTTTGCTGTTTACGATCCATTGAGAACCTCACCCTGGACCGTAAATACCGAAATTAAAGCCCCGACGCTTGGACATGTTGCCAATACCGTTTTAACACTTCTTGACCTCCCAAATCGCGAGCTATACTTACCAAGCCTTCTTTGTAAGGAACTTTGATCAATGACGACAGACACCAAGCAGATTCGGGCCGATGTGTTTGAAGAGTTTTGTAAAACGATAGAAGCCCTTCGCGATCCTACCCACGGTTGTCCTTGGGATCTTGAACAGACACATGAAACCCTTCGTCGCTATATGATTGAAGAGGCCTATGAAGCTGCTGAAGTGATGCACCCTGTGGATGAGAAAAAGCTTTGCGAAGAGCTTGGAGACGTTCTTTTACAGGTGGTACTGAACGCGCAGTTGGCAAAAGACTCTCATCGTTTTTCAATCATTGATGTGATCAAAAGTATCAATGAAAAAATGCGACGACGGCACCCTCATGTTTTTGGTGATTCAAATAATGATAAAAGCACCTACGCCCGTGACAAGCTCGCTATCAAAGCAAAATGGGACGAGGTCAAATCCCAAGAATCAGAACAAAAATCTGGAAAAGATACGAGTACTGGATTTTTTGACCACTTAAAGACCGGATCCATCACACCATCATCTCAACTGGCCCTACAGATCGGTAAAACCGCAAAGAAAATTTCATTTGATTGGCCCAATCCCGTTACAGTGTTTCAACAAGTTGAAAGCGAAATCAAGGAACTTAAACACGAGTTAACGGTAACCAATGACAAAGAAAAAATTAAAGAAGAGCTCGGCGATGTCTTTTTTTCACTAAATCAGCTCTGTCGGCATTTAGATATTGATCCCGAAATCTGTTCAATGGATGGAAACCATAAATTTTTGCGTCGCTTCAGAAGTCTCGAGCGCATAGCTCAGGCAGAGCAGGTTGATATCACTTCCGCTGGACCTGACAAGCTCGAAGACTTGTGGCGGAAGGCTAAAGCCCTTGAAGATCAGAGCACAATATGACCAGAAAACCACTCGACAAAGTTATGATCACAACAGATGGAGCTTGTCTCGGTAATCCAGGACCTGGCGGTTGGGCTGCATTGCTTCAGTTTGGAGCCAAAGAGAAAATGCTGTCGGGTTCAGAGCCAGACACAACGAATAATCGCATGGAACTGCGCGCCGTCATCGAGGGCCTTTTGGCGCTGAAGCGCAAATGCCATGTTACAGTCGTGACAGATAGTCAGTACGTTATGAAAGCCTTCAAAGAGGGATGGCTCGAAAAGTGGGAGCAAAATGGATGGAAAACCGCTGATCGCAAACCCGTGAAAAATAAAGATCTATGGGAATCCCTTGTTGACCTCGAGGGTAGGCACGACGTTCACTGGAAGTGGGTCAAGGGGCATGCGGGTCATGAAGAAAACGAACGCGTTGACGCTGAGGCCCGCCTTCAGGCAGGCAAAGCATGAAAACTATCCGAAAGTGCTCAACAATAAACCACCATCCCCTTGACAGATAGGGGTCAGATTGCTACAACCTTGCGTTCCGTCCGCAACATTCCCGTGTCCGGCCGGTGGAGTCTATGTCTTTTTGTTTTAATCCATTAATTTAATTGGGGTTTTCTGTGGCCAACCATAAGTCATCAACCAAAAGAGCTCGCTCATCACTCGCTAAACGCGACAACAACAGTCAGTACCTTGCCAGTGTCAAAACGGCAGTAAAGCGCTTCCGCTTTGCCCTTGAGGGTCTGAAGGCAGGCACCGAAAAAGACATTAAAAAAGTCGAAGCTGCATTGTCCAAAGCTCAAGAGATGCTGATGAAAGCTGCGAGCAAAGGCGTCGTCCACAAGAAAGCTGCAAGCCGTAAAGTAAGTCGTCTTACTCAAGCAAAGAAATCGATCACAGATAAAAAATGATCGGCTTGAGTGCGGGTTTCCGCCATGAGTCCTAAGCGAGACCTGGCTTCCCGCCCGATTGATCATTCAGCTCAATCAAGCTACAGTCTCCTTTCGAGTGACGACTGTGTGGTCAAATCAAATCAACACGTTTTGAATATGTACGATGAAAGACTGTTTACAGGATAAAACAGTCTTTTTTTTTGGACTATTTTGACGAATAGGAACTGGCGGTTACTGTTGGCTCTCAAGCCTGGTTATCGCATTTCGAAGATTAGGCAAATCACCTAAAGAATCGACGAGGTTCAGTAAGGTGGTCATGGCCTCGGGGGACTCCGGATTTTCCAGGCATGCCTGAACAAGAATATTCATGGAGGGTGATTCTGGCCCCCCAACCGCAACGGCCTTGTGTAACCAAAACACGGACTCTTCAAACATTTTAAGTCGCCTGTAGACGAGTCCCACACCCGTCAAACATTGATAGTCATTTGGATTCAAAGCAAGCCCACGTTTAAAGAATCCAATCGCGTCCTCATGACTATGGCCATACCACGCCAAATAGCCAAGCCCTCGGAGTGCATGAACGTTAGCTTGATTGATCTTCAATGATTGCTCAAACGAGATAAGAGCATCTTCTGCTCTGGACAATGCCACGAGCGCATCGCCGCGAATCCGATAAATTTCCGACAACTGCTCCGATTCACAGGTTGAAGCAAAGTCGCGAAGCTCTTCACACTTCACGAGAACATCCATGGCATCCTTGTAGGTAACGGGTATCTGATTTTTCCTGATGAAAGTCGACAGTCCATTCTTTCTTTGAACTTGCTCTTCTTTGGGACAATCATCACTGATCGCCTTTAGAAACGAATCCGCAGCAACGCCTGGCGCAAACGCACCTGCATTCGCCTCAGACACGTCCACACGCTCCTCAAAGGACAACACTGAGTCCAATACGGAAACGAGCTCTTGGGCAATATCGATAGGCGCAAAATCGTCCAGCTTTCGACAGGCCACTCCCGCCAACAACTCTTCGGCAATCGTACCGCGAGGCAGAACCACACGAACGCCACTAACTGCTGCCGCCATAGCGTCAAACGGTATGGGTTCGGGCTCATTCTTCCGAGGCCATCGTCCTTCAATCAGCACGTCAGTGGCCGCTAGCATGTCACACAAAAATGGCTTGGTATCCTGCGCAAGAAACATCGTCTTAGCTCCGAGACCCATATCAGATACTTCATACTTTAACTTTGTTTGCTGTTGTCCATCACCGCACACGAGAAAACGAAGCCGACTCCGCAAACCGGCCGAGAGCCGGTTCATGGCCAGTCTCGCACCTTGAAGAATAGTTAAGGCAGGCTCTAGGTCATGAAGAGATGAATTGATTAAGATCAGCAATGAATCACTGGGAATGCCAATATAGTTTCTAAACTTGTCGCGCTTCGCTGTGCTAAAAACAAAGTTCGATCCTTGAAGCACAAATGGCATGCGCGTGATCCGTTTCGCTGGAACACCTTCTAATTGAAGGAGTTGCTCCGACTTTTTTGATGTCGCAAAAAACCGATCCGAATGAGTATAGAGATCGTGTTGAATGGCTCGAATATTAACAAACTTCTCATAAACAAATGGTGAAAACTCATGAACAATACAAGAAAACTTTATACCAAATTTACGAGCCGATCGAAGAGCCTGAAATGTTGCTAATCTACTGGTTTCGATCCCAACAATCAGGTCGGAACCCTGCACGTACCGATCAAGATCGCGCATAAAACCAGGCATCTCAGTGATGATAGGAAACATCGTTACTGGCAGATGTGTCAAAATCGAATCATTGAAGGTCTCTAACGCTAGCAACTCTACGCGATGATTCAAAGCCACGTGTTCCCATAAAGGAATCATCGCGAGGGCTCGATGCCCTCCAATCACAACTTTAATACTCAGAGAATTCGACATCCCTACCCCTAATGCGAGACACCGGCTGAATCGGAAGCAGATTGCGCCGAAAAGCTTGTGTAAATCTGTGAACTTGTACTAAAATCAACGAAATCTTCCGCTGCAGACACCGTTACACCCACAACAAACGATGATGAAGTGATTTTCTCCCGACCGGACAGGTATACATCCACAAATCGTTCCGCTTTAGGATCAATTCGTCCTATCTTTAACTGTGCTGCAGGTATAGAAATCTGCTCGCCACCAAAATGTGTAATTTTAACCGCGACATCACGTGCGATCTCAGTCGTCTCATTTGCAACACGTAGACGCAAACGCGCTGTTTCTGACGCTTCTAGAACACCCTCTCTTTTACTTTTATCTCCATCAATAAATCTGATACTCGCTGACAAGCTCGCTTTCACCTCGTCACGCACGTTGACTAGGAACTCGCCCTGCGCATTTGGTACTGCTTGAGCATCGATCGCAATCCCTGCGTTCACATAGTGCTGACCCACGCTGAGTGTTGGTGGCATAAAAACTTTCAGCAGCCCCTCTCGACTCTGCCCTGCAGGAACCCGTCCAACAAGGATCTCCCTGGTCTCGAGACCTGCAACTGGTGACTGTAAAAAGACCGAAACATTCTGTGCATCACGGCGACCTAGATTCGTAACTCGCCAGGGGACACTGAGCATGGATCCTGCGTTCACAACAAGACCACCTTGACCAGACTTTACCTGTAATGCAAGAGACGTGAACTCGTCTTGTTTCATTGGGTCGGTAACCCAATCAACACTAACCATCTCTTTAAGCCACTTCGATGATTGCGCGGACATTTCATGAAGAAGCTGCTTCACATCAGGTGTAGCCAGTGCCAAGGCGTGCCCTGATCGTCGAGCACTTTCTGGGGGACTAATACCGTAGGTTGCGCGGATTTTTGCAAATATCGCCATCGCGACTTCCATTTCTGGATCGTACTTATCACCTGAGTCACTTTTAAGATCGCCTTGCAGAACATAGCCTTTCAAGGCCGGACGAATTTGAAATCTTGGCTCAGCAACCGCACTTAAATGATTCGGCAAGAACTGTTCGTTTCGATAACGAAAAGGACCGAACAAATTATCATTTGAGGCGCTCTTCATCACAGGCTGAATCCAAACATCAGGCATTATTCCGGTATTTTGAATACTCTTGGCAGATGGCGTAAAGTATCGGGCAATCGTTAACTTTAAAGCGCGATCCTCAGGAAGCTCAAAGACGGTCTGCACTGATCCCTTGCCAAAGCTAGGTTGACCTATCACAACGGCGCGACCGTTATCCTGTAAAGCGCCAGCCACAATTTCACTAGCAGAAGCGCTATCTTCATCCATTAATACAGCCAAGGGAAAGTTAACCTCATCGAACCCTCGGGTTGCACGCTCTATCTCTTCACGTCGACCTCGCGTTGTTACTACGACTCCTCGATCTAAGAAGATATCGCTAACGCTTACAGCTTGATCCAGCAAACCTCCTGGGTTACCTCGCAGATCCAGAACGACACCACCGATAGCATAGCGAGTTCTAAACCGTCTAATCTTTTCGGCAACTTCCTTTGAGGTCCTCGATGCGAAATTTTCAACATCAAGCCTCAGTACATGCAAGCCACCAGAATGGTGTTCATAGGCTTCCACCGAGTCTACTTCAATAACTTCACGCTTTAACTTCAAAGTTCTTGGGGACCAGGCTCCAGGACTTAGCATTTCTAGCTCAGCGACTGTTCCAGGCTTACCACGCATGTGTCCAACTAGCCTATCAAGGGACATACCAAAGGTAGGATGACCATTTATGGATACAATCTTATCATGACGTTGGATCCCAAGTTTAGTAGCAGGACTTCTTGGTAATGGCTTAAGTACAGTGAGAATGTTCTCTCGTATGCCGACTAGTACACCAAGGCCACCAAACGCGCCTTCGGTGTCTTGCCTTAGATCTTGATATGCCTCAGCTGACATCAATGATGAGTGAGCATCCAATGAACTGAGTAACGCGTTGACAACGATACTCGACTCCTCTGACTCGCTGCCTAGCATGATATTTTCACCTTTGTTCATCAGCTTGCGAACGTCTATACGTTCACAAAAGGCTATCAAGCTTTTAAGACGACCAAGGACATCATCATAATCCATCACATCATCAATCTTAAATTCCAGAATTTCTTCACCATTACTGATTGAGATGGCCCCGTCAGATTCAACGAATTTGAGAGCAGGAATCGCGTAAGCTAATGATCTCATAGTCCCAGCAATCAGCTGCCCCCCCGCGACACGATCCGAGTCAACATAGTAACTTTGCACCAAACTAAGAATGGAATCCAAAAGTACGGATGTCGAGTGTAAGAACGATGCACCATCATCTTGCTGCATATTAGACGAGTCACGATCGGCCCGACTTCTTGCTGATTGACGCATATCACGTGGTGCGAATACCACGAATAGCGACAGTGCAATCGCTGCAAAAGCTAAAACACCAAGCTTCGGCTGTCTGAATCGGTGGGGGCCATGAAGGGGCATGATCTATTTCCTTTTAATCTGCCTTCAGCTATCGGCCAAAAGCCTCTTGCCTTGACGAGCTCAGCAAAACAGCCCAAGTTTTCGACTTCTGCCAAAATTACAAGTACCCGGAAACAATGAATTTATTCTGTGTGATTACAAATCTTTAAAGTCAGGGCTCAATTTCGACCGAATACACCCGATTACCTTAGAAAGGGGCGTGCAGGTCACGGTAATGCCCGCTAGAAAGGCTTTAAGATGCGAACCACCCAATATTTTCTTGGTACTTTAATGAGTCTGATTTCGGCACGACTTTGGGCGTTTGCACTTTGTTCTTCCTCAGTCTTGGCCCAAGCACAGATACTGAACAAAGAACATCAGGATATCTTATCGAGTCGCGAAATTACGGGTCTAGAGGAGGTATTGGAAGAAGCCTCAGATCATGAACTGCCAAAGCTCGAGTC
>JBIKKO010000044.1:0-20543 GCA_044360315.1 Oligoflexales bacterium | reverse complement strand
TTTATCGCGGAAAAAAAATCAATTGGCGTCGTCAGCGTGATCTTATTTTTATTGATGCTCGCGGCGCGTTAAGTTACTTACGCACCACAAACACACCCACCAACGACCTAATCGCAAGTGACGCCCAACCTGTCAGACTATGACCTGAGCCCAATGAGCGTTGCAAGAGCATCGACCCAACGAGGATCTGCATTCACGCAGGGGATCAACGCAAAATCTTCACCCCCAAGGCTCTTCCAGTCCGCTCGCGCCCGGTCACCGATCTCTTCAATCGTCTCCAGACAATCAGCAACAAACGATGGGACCATCACCGCTAATCGACGGACCCCTTTTGCGTGCAGATCAGCCAATATCAAATCGGTATAAGGTTTAATCCAAGGCGTGCGCCCAAGCCTACTTTGAAAGCTTACCGAGTACTGCGACGCGGACAACGACAGGTAAGCAGCCAAGCGTCTGGATGTTGCAAAACATTGAGCTCGGTAGCAGAAGCGATTTTTAAGCGTGATTTGATCACAGCAATTCGGGTTAGAAAAACAATGTCCTTGAGTTGCATCCTGCACATGACTCTCCGGCAAACCATGATAGCTCATCAATACGTGATCAGCCTTAAACTCATTCAGCCTTTCTTTGGCGATCTCACCTTGAGCGGCAATAAACCCGTCATCCAAAAAGAAGTCTCCTACAACCCGAACCGCAGGTATCACGGGCCTTTGCGCCAAAAGCTCTTGCACCCGCGCCGTCGCAGTGCCTGTCGCGGAACTGCTATACTGTGGGTAAAGAGGAACGACAACCAACTCCTCGACTTTCTGTTGATCCAACAAAAAAGCGAGGGTTTCCTTAAGATTCGGCTCTGCATATCTCATCGCAAGCTTAACGACGCAACCGTCTCCCAGGCGCTTTTGTAACTGCTGAGCCATTGCCAAACTGTTCACGAGGAGAGGTGATCCTTCCTTCGTCCAGATGGATTTGTATGCATGCGCCGATTTGGGCGCACGAAAGGGCACGATAATCAGATTGACTAAAATCCAACGCAACCACCCAGGAATCGTTAATACCCGCCCATCCGAAAGAAACTCGCGCAGATAGCGTCTAACATCCGAAACATTTGCTGAGTTTGGGGTGCCGACATTAACTAGCAAGACTCCAGTTTTTCCCTTGCCCACTGTCCCTTTATCCATCATGGAGTCACAATCCTTTCGTCTATCAACTGCAACAATTGCACGCCGAGCTGAACACCTTGTCCCGTACCCCCTTGATCTGCAAATGCGCCCGTAGCTTTGTCTGTCCAACAATACAAATCAAAGTGCAACCAAGGCAGGTCACCTTTCACAAAGCGTTGCAGAAAAAGCGCCGCGGAAATGGCACCGCCAAAACCACTATCACTAGCGTTTGCTAGATCAGCAAACGAGCTACGAAGTTGCGATTTATAGTTATCCCATAGCGGTAATCTCCATGCAGGGTCACCTGTTGCAGCACCCGCCTGCAATGCAAGATCAGCGAGTCGATCTTGATTGGCAAACATGCCCGCGATTTCTGTGCCAACAGCAACACGCATGGCTCCTGTCAAGGTTGAAAAGTCAATCAATGCAGCAGGACGCGACTCGCCTGCCCTATCGGTTGCAACATCAAACACATCGGCCATCACAAGACGGCCCTCGGCATCCGTATTATGAATTTCAACAGTCAACCCATTGCGCGCCGTGATCACATCACCTGGCCTAAACGACAGTTGATCCACTGCATTCTCCGCCAGGCCAAGATAAAGATCACAAGCCACATCGCACCCAGAAGCAACAAGCCAGTGAGCAAGACCAACCACGGTTGCACTGCCACCCATATCCTTTTTCATAAGGCGCATACCACTGGCTGGCTTTATATCAAGCCCCCCGGTATCGAAGGTCACCCCTTTTCCAACAAATGCCAAAGGACGCTTCAAGCGCTGTTTGCCGCGAGGACGATACTTCAAATGCACCATATGCGACTTGTGAGCTGCGCCCTGACCCACGCCAAAATGAAGGTGCATATTCTCTTTGACAAGCCGCTCGGGCCCCCAGACATCCACCGTGATATCCGCGCATCCTTCAAACCAATCTTGAACCAACTGCGCATAGCTTGCTGGATTTATTTTAGCGGCGTCCAAATTCACTAAATGCCGGGCCAGGTTCACAGACTCGCCGAGGGCTTTGGCATCTTTGATTAATGATTGGGACACACCAAACAAGGTCATCTTAAACGCAGGGTGAGCGGGACGCCCTTTGACGACTTGAGTAAACTTATAGCCTGCCAACTCCATGCCGACTAATGAACCCAAAACCTCTTCATCAGTGCATTGATGAAAGAAGATTCCCAAATGCTTTAAGCCCTGCACATCCTTCACAGCTTGCCAAAGTGCACCAACTCGGTCGCGCATGTACGCATAAGGACTCTGATTTAATAGCCCGTAATGATGCTCTTTGCCGAGTCCACGCTCCGAGGCTTTCGCCGTCAGTAGACTTCGAGAACGCAAAACCCATACTGGTGCCCGACGGGTTTGCAGGAATATTGAATCAAGGGAGTGATTATCAATCACAGCTCGCTGCCAATCGTCGACCACCCCATGAAAGATCTCGGCCTGCAGTTTTACATAGTCCGCAGCCTCACGTCCAAAAATATGGATTTCGCCATCCACGATCGCCTGTTTGGCGATGGACTTGACCTGCGCACCTATGGCCACATGGCCCAGCACCCCCGAATCCCGTTTAAATCCAAAGATTCCTGCATCCACGGTCCCTGACGGACTAGTGCGTGGGCGCTCCTTGACAGGTTTGCCGGAGGCCTTAGGTTTGGTTAGAGATTTTGGTCTTGATTTTGACTTGGATTTTGGCGCAGCCATGATCGAATACCTCGGTCAACATTTGATTGTTGCAAAACGAATCCGGCTATCATGCCCTATTTAGCAATGCCGGTCACGCTTAGAGATAAGGCTAATTCCAAGGGGCAGCATTTAATGACGCCCCTGGCCTCGCTTCTCAGGCCCAGCTTGATGATTTAGACCTCAAATAAAGAGGAGGAGGTTGAAGGCCTAGCATGACGAAATTATTGTTAAACCGGAGGAATTTCAGGGGAGGCCAACTGGGCAACCTAGACCCCTGAATGTACAGCTAAAAATCTAACTTGCATCACAAAACAACCCATTATATACCCTAACCCTATTTGCAAATGAAAGCCGAGGATTACCCATGCCTAAGGTCACTATCAAAACCGACAACAAAACTATTGACGTCAAAGACGGCTACCCGCTTATTGACATGTGCGAAGATCATGACACATCCATTCTCTTTGGTTGCCGCGACGGCGCCTGTGGGGCATGCATGATCCGAGTGCTTGAGGGCGAGCAATTTATCAGTAAGATGCAGGACAATGAACGCGACTTCCTGGAAACCATGGCCGCTGCGCCCAATGAACGACTCGCATGCCAATGTAAGGTATCGGGTGGTGACATTGTGATCGAAGTGTCCGAGTAGCCTTATTTTTTATGGCAACTCGCCGCGCCCACACTTCCAGGACATCCAAGAGCCCTAAGACGCGCGTCGATGAGATCTTGACGCGCTTGGCGCAAGCAAATCCTAATCCCCACTGCGAACTTTACTACGAGACCCCTTATCAGCTCCTTGTGAGCGTCGTTCTATCAGCTCAGGCAACAGATAAAAGTGTAAACGAAGCCATGACCGCCCTCTATCAGGATGGTCTCAGCGTCGACGACGTTTTGGCCTTGGGCGAAGCCGGATTTTTATCTAAGATTCGTCGGATTGGCCTTGCTCCAACAAAAGCAAAAAATGTCCTTAAGTTATCTGCTTTGATTCGCGACAAGTTTCAGGGACGCATCCCTCATTCGCGAGAGGATCTGGAGGCACTGCCGGGCGTTGGACGAAAAACGGCTAGTGTCATCTTAGGAGAAATCTTCAAAGAACCAACACTTGCCGTGGACACGCACGTTTTCCGCGTCACAAAGCGCCTCGGATTACAGCGTGAAGCGACACCAGAAAAAGCTGAAACTCGGCTTTTAAAGATCATTGAGCCCAGGTGGCTGCCGATGGCTCATCACTGGTTTATCCTTCACGGCCGATACACCTGCACGGCTCGCAATCCTAAATGCGACAATTGCGTGCTATACGAGCTTTGTCCTAGTGGGTCTAGAGACTAGAGGATCCTTGTCCATAGCCATCTGAGGGCCGATTTATATCGAAGTTGAACTCTCATATGCGAGCAATCTTTCGGGCCTGAGAGCAGCATGTGTCCGGTTTAATCAGCAAGAAGAATGTGGCGCTACTCTCAGAGTCCGAATATCCACTGTTCGTAGTATTCTCTTACTTCACGATCGCAAACAAATGCATAAAATTCTGAGTGATGATCGCCTTCATGTTCTGCGCCACGGAGATTACTTACTTAAATTTAATTCTTGAAATTAAATCTAAACTTTATCAAGACTTGCCCACCGTCTCAGCCTTCGACATATGATAAAGCGCCATATACGTCAGCAGATCGATTCTGAACTTATAAAGTCCGGCTTCTAACTCATACCTCGACTTCATGTTTTTTACATAACTCACATCGTACCAACCAAATGTTACCGCATTCCATGCATAGTCCTTCCAAGTATCGGGGCCTACGTTTTTAGAACGATTACTGTTCAGGTCATTATTAATTTTATCTAGTGCGACTAGACTTCTTAAGTAAAATACATCCTTTTGGGATTCTGTTAACGTCTCTAATTGGTCGACAGAAGGAATATTGAAGCGTTGAGATTGAAGATCATTGTCCATACCTTCAACTAATCGTGACGCAACTTTATTTACAACATAAGACGCAGGGCCACTAACTACCGCTCCTGCAAAGCCAGTTGCTGCCAAAATGGTAGGAATCTCCGATATAGAAATCTCCATCAAGAGTTCTCCGATTATACTCGCCGACCTATTAAGCAAGCTCTCGATTCCGGCGATTACAAACCCACCACTTACGGCAGCCAAAACAGTTGTCGTTGCAATACCAAGAGACAACTTAGCGGTCAGTCGTGTACGACTCTCTAGATCACTTAACTCATTTGCCGTAGCCGCAGCAGCATCCATTTTCTTCCGGGTAAATGCTATGTCTTGGATTATAGCTTTTGCTCCCTCTTTATGCATGTTCGCATCCTCGTCAGCAGATTTGGAAAAATCTGACTTGTTGGAGGAATAACCACGAGACGTCGACTTACAAGAGGAAGAGAGACTCACCGTCATGAAGCATAGTAATATCTGTAAATTCATAATACACTCCAAAAAATTGTTAAATTGATACTGCGAGGTTATCATGTTTTTTTTAAATTTGCATCACATCAGGGCTAACACGATGCAAAAGCGGATCGAAACAAAAACAAAAAGTCATCAAATTTTTAAAAATATAGGGTAGATAAATCATTCATGAAAGACGGTGATTGACTACTAGGACATCCATATTGACCCAAACCAAACCTCACTGGGGAACCTCATGACCTATACGTTTTTGACTGTCCTCTTTGATAGCTCCAGCAAAAGACGCCGTCCCTGATCGACTGGTGACGACCTCCGATCAATCACAAACCTATATCCCCATGCTAATACCGATGCGAAACCCTGACGCGTTTGCATCAACATTTTCCTTGTCGGCACTTGGAACAGAATCATCCGAGATTGGTAGTTCTATGACTTGATCACCTACTGTTGTGACACTGGAGCCAGATGCTCCAATATTTTTACGCTTTGCGGTGTGCTTATTTTATTCTAAAAAGATACTGACCAGCTTAACCGGTGAGTATTCAACACCCACACTCAAACTCGTGGCTGAATGCCGATATTTATTAGTTGACTTCAGCTCAAACGTCACCGGCAGAGGTGCCCCTGCCGGTGAGGCCAAGTCGAAGTCAACATCCAAAGTTTCTGTACCCCAAAGGTATGATGACGGTGATAACGGTCATTTACCTAAATCTATGGAGGACGCAAACCAATATCGCGCCTGGCTACTTTTGAAGATTTGTCAAAGCATCTTTGAGGGCACTGATGGGTAGCCCGATAATGGCGGATTGATCACCACCCATAGACGAAAACAGACCACGCCCAACTCCTTCGGCTCGATAACAACCGACGCAGCCGCGCCATTCACCGGTGGCAAGGTAGTCATCGATCTCGGGATCTGTGAGTGGACGCATGACCATAGGGACGTCGACCAACCCCTCAAAAACGGTCTCACAACTGCCGGACGGGCGCACCACCACAAGACAAAAAGCAGAATGCAGGACATGGGTTCGCCCGCTCAGCTGTCGCAAACGCTGCCGGGCCTCTTCCTCGGTCTCCGCTTTATCAAACGACTGACCGTCAAGGCTTAGCACCTGATCAGCACCAACCACTACCGAGTCAACAGGAGCCTTCAATGCCACATCAATCGCCTTAAATTCAGCCCGCTTAGCTGCTAAAATCGGGGGCGGCAATCCATTGATCGTCTTCTCGTCCCCCTCCGGAGCAATGGCGATAAAGGGAACCCCGGCCTCTTCAAGAAGAATTTTCCTAAAGGGCGAGGTACTCGCGAGAACAATTCGTTTTGATTTGCTCATCAGAATATGGTCTTATCTGCACACTTATGTTTGACGCTAAACACAATCCAGCCCTTGATCCTACCTGCTCGGAGCCACGGTCTCAAGCACCGTCAGCCGCTAGCGGCGAGTTTTTTTCTCCAGATGAATTTTTAGACATCAGCAAGGACCCCAATTCACTGACAGCCAGGGGGGCACGGCTGTTTAAAACCTCGGTCGAAAACTATGTAAACTGGCGCTGGCAGATGCGCCATCAAATCACATCGTCCAGTGAGGCCTCGTCGGCTTTGGACTTGGATGTGGCTGAGTCCGAGGGCTTTTCGCACCTTGATAAGATTTTCAACGCTGGCATCACACCGTATTATTTGAGTCTGGCACG
The DNA here is from genome assembly GCA_044360315.1 of Oligoflexales bacterium. Taxonomy (GTDB): domain Bacteria; phylum Bdellovibrionota_B; class Oligoflexia; order Oligoflexales; family RGVZ01; genus CAMDKS01. Next base: position 13,581 of record JBIKKO010000044.1, on the reverse strand, counting down.
CCCCTCGGTAGAGGCTCAGCATTGTCCCATCAGGCTACAAGCTCTCCCCCGAATGGAAGAGTTGACGGATCGTTACGGCGTGAGTGATCCATTACTAGAAAAAGAACACTCTCCTGTTCGCGAGGTGGTACATCTTTATCCGGACCGCGTGGCCTTCTGCGTTGCGCAGCTTTGCCCGGTTTATTGCCGCTACTGCTACCGAAAACGTAGAGATGACGAGGCAGGCCTTCATTTTAACCGGGCGATCATTGACCGGGGCATCGCATACATAAGTTCAAACAAGGCCATACGTGATGTCCTTATCACAGGCGGAGATCCATTTATTGCAAGCGATACCGCCATTGAGCAGCTGTTATCTCGCATCCGCGCCATCCCCCATGTTGAGATTATTCGTTTTGGCACACGCACCCCTGTAACACTGCCGTACCGCGTCACACGCCGCCTCGCCAAAATCATTGCCCAGTTTCACCCCGTGTTTGTCAATACGCACTTTAACTGTGCAGAAGAGTTAACACCTGAGGCTCGTCTTGCGACAGAAAATCTGATCAACCACGGAATCCCGGTCGGCAACCAAGCCGTGCTACTTCGCGGTGTAAATGATTCGTATGATCGCATGTATGCACTGCTGCGCGGCCTTCTTATGATGCGAGTTCGTCCTTACTATTTGTTCCACCCGCACAATGTCGAGGGTACCGAGCACCTGCGCCCATCGGTTGATGTCGGGCTTGCGATCATGAGAAAGCTTCGCGGCAACATCACGGGCTTTGCGATTCCTTCGTACATTATCGACACGCCCAGTGGTAAGGTTCCGATTGGTCACAATCATATCTTAGGTCGAGATGGAGACGATCTATTGCTTGAAGATGTTCGCGGGGAAATTTGGCGCGAAAAGGGCGTTTTATAAGCTGGCAGCCTTATTTATACAAACCCAATATTGACGCACCGAGCCACCCCAAGTTCTAGCTCCTCCCATCAACGCGCAACCGCAAATTAGCCCTGCATCGCGCAGTCATCAATCATCAATCTTCAAAGCTATACCGACTTTGCGGTGAGCTTTCGCTTGGCAAAGTATAACAACGCGATGGTGAAGATCACAAATGCAACCGCAATCAAAATCGGCATGACAAATGCCAATATACTTGTCATCACGGCACCTATCAGTTCACTGATGGCGAGAAATGGGTTTGCAATACCACCAGTGGTCTTGGTCGAAGCGACACGAGCTAAAGCCGTGGTCCCATGAACAATTCCGGCACTTCCAGCACCAGCAACAATCCCTAGCCCATACTTCACCACGGGATCCTCGACTCCTACTAAAAATGACGTAGCCAAAACCGCACCTGCCAACAAAGCGGCAGGAGCACCCAAGACGTCTAAAACATGGTCTAACACAGGCACCTTGTAGGCGATGGCCTCTGTGACAGTAGCGACACCAAAACAAATCAACGACGCCGACGAACCAAGCCAAGCTTGACTTTCCATCACCGCTGGAGAGATTCCAAACCAACCAAAACGAATCACCAACCCGCTCAGAAACAAGGGCAAAAAAACTCGCATCCCACTTGCGGCTGCCAGGGCAATACCTAAACAAACAGAACTGAGAATTGTCACGGCCTCACTCATCATGTACCCCTATCGCTTGCTAAATAGGTAGTGACCCACAAACCATTCGCGACCATCCCTGAAATTCCAAAGCTCAGCGCACGCCATAAAAAAGATTCTCCAACGATTAACCATAACTGACGGCGAATCACCGGACTGCGGCGGATGACGCCTAAACACGTCAAGCGCCTTCTCCCTATTTTCATCAAGATTTCTCAACCACCATTCTGCAGTCATGCCATAATGGGTCCCATTAACCTGCCACTTGTCTTCAATCACTAGATGCTCCTGAAATCGAAGCGGGAGATCAAAAGCGGGCATAATCCCACCGGTAAAAAAATGACGCCCCATCCAATCATCTTCACCTTCGGTTTCAAATGGATAGGTGTAAAATTGATGGACAAAAATATGAAAAAACAACTTGCCATTAGGCTTTAACCAGCCACTGATCCGCTCAAAGAGCAAACGCCAATTCCGCATATGCTCAAACATCTCCACCGACACAACTCTGTCAAAGGTTCGATCGATATTAAAATCATTCATATCACAGGTGATCACCGTCAAATTCTTAAATCCGCGTGATTTTGCGCGCCCTTCGATGTATTGGCGCTGGGTTGCACTATTGGAGACTGCTGTGATCTGAGAGTTCGGATACTTTTCAGCCATCCATAAAGACAAACTTCCCCAACCACATCCAAGCTCAAGGACAGACTGACCATCACATAACTGCGCCCGCTCACAAGTCTTTGCAAGCATCAATTCCTCTGCTTCAGCTAAAGACTCTCGACCTGTTACAAAATAGCAGGAGCTATACTTTTTCCGTGGTCCCAAACAATAGTCGTAAAACTCCGTTGGCACTTCGTAGTGCTGGGCATTGGCGTCGGCCGTATGCAACGCCAAGGGAGCCTTGTTCATTAAATCAATAAATGACCTTGTCGACTCCCAGGCTTTTTCCCCAGACGTGCTCGCACATTGCTTAAGACGAACATTCAAAAGCTGGCGGATCCCCGCTCTAATTGCGAAATCGGGCGCAAAACCACGTTCAGCCAATTCGATACCTGAAATCATACACGACCCCCTCTATCATAAATCTTAGATAGTGATCGCTTGTACTGGGGCTTGGTCACTAGATACTGACAGACTCCAATGACCCGCTCAGCAAACCCTCCTTGACAGTAAGCAAAGTAGAAATCCCACATCCGCAAGGTAGGATCCTTTAATCCCATCGCGCGTAGTCGCGGCTCAGCTCGCCAGAACGCCGCACGCCATTGACTGAGCGTTTTACAATAGTGCTCTGTTATATCTTCGAAATTGGTTAGTACCATATCGGTTCTATCGCGAACTGATTCCATCATTCGGGAAACACTTGGGATATTACTGCCAGGAAAAATATAGCGTTGAATGAAGTCAACGTTCTCTATGGCGTTGTCATAAGCTTGATCGCGAATCGTGATGGCTTGAATCGCTGCCACGCCATCGGGGGTTAACAAATTACCAATCTTCTCAAAATAAACATCCAGATAGTTATGACCAACGGCTTCGATCATTTCAACACTAACGATCTTATTGAAAGATCCTGTAAGCTTACGATAATCACAGAAAACCGGCGTCACCAAGTGACCTAACTTCAAGCGTTCCACCTCTGAACGGACATGATTATACTGGTTTTGACTGATCGTCGCTGTTGTCACCCGGCATCCGTAGTTACTTGCCGCAAAGATTGCAAGAGCCCCCCAGCCCGAGCCAATTTCAAGTAGATGATCAGAGGCAGACAAATCAAGTTTTTCACAGAGAGCATAGATTTTCCGCAAAGACGCACCCAGCATCGTGCTATCCTCTTTTGTGAAGATGCCGCAGCTATATGCCATCGTTGGATCAAGCCATGCGTCAAAAAAATCATTACCGAGGTCATAGTGAGCTGAGATGTTTTTCCGAGCTTGCTTGATCGTATCGCGACGAGCAAGCTGCCATAACTTTAGAGCCGGCCATCGCAGGAGAGCCAGCCCCCCTTCCATACCCTGCATCACATCTCTATTCCCGCAGAACACACGGATGACATCGACCAGATTATCCGTGGTCCAATCCCCATCCATATATGATTCTGCAGCACCCACCGTGCCACCAAAAACAACACGCTCCCAAATAGAATCACGCACAACACGGATCAGAGCTTTCGGTTCACCCTCACGCTCAACCCCACACTTCGTGATATTGGATCCTTCTGAAAACACCAGACATCCATAAGATATCTTAGAAATCTGCTTCATGACCATGGTGCGCAGTGGTCGTGACAACCAAGAAACACCTAAGGTTGACAAATTTACCTGCTCGTTGACGTTTGTCATGAGGGCCCTCCCGTGGATAATTTAGGGTGATCATAGAATCGTACCCGTTTGATGGCATACAAAATACCAGCATTCAGATAGATACCAAACAAAACCTTGAAAGTCATAAAAGGTTTTGACAGAAGTTGCCGCAGGACCGAGGCCCGCGATAGGCTTTGCCGCTTTAAACTCATGTGAGCTTCGAAGTCCAAGCGCTCGCCCACATGATTCCAAATGTTCACCGTCAGTCTTTCCCCTGGCTTTGTTAAGGCCCACGTGTAATCCATGTCCATTGGTAAAAACGGGGAAACATGAAAATCTTTTTTGAAGGAAAACTTGACCGGCTGACTGCTCGCCACCTGCCTCATGTCAAAAACATAGCAATGACGCTCGCCCCATGGCGTATTGGTGATTTCACCCACTATATACGATAGATCACGAGCTTCGTTAAAACAGTAGTAGAGGGCCAACGGGTTCATAACAAAGCCGAAATGACGCGGATGAGCCAATAAATAAGCCGAACCTGTCCAATCTGTTCCCAGCTTTTCCTTGATCTCTGCACTGAGTCGTTCTGTTAGGGACGCTTCTTTCCGATGGGCCATGTAGTCTCGAGCCAGCACGGATACAGGAGCCCAAGACGACCGCCATATGAAAGGCCATCGTTTTTTAGGATGATCAACATCAGCGACATTGAGCCAAAGAAGATACATTGTGTACTTAAACTCATGAAACCGCCCCACGTGGCGACGATGCACAATACCCCCGTCGTAAATCGCATCCTCCATCACGGTTGACTGTTCCTTCACAGGCGCACCTCAGGATCAATGGCATTTACAACCCGCAATGCGCTGACGACACCGTCTTCGTGAAAACCATTAGCCCAATAGGCCCCACAAAAATGCGTACCACCAACCCCTGAGATTTCGTGATGACGAGCTTGAGCGGCCACTGTACGTGTCGTGTACACGGGGTGATGATACGAGAGTTTCCGTAAGATCTTTTTCGGATCGACATGATCTTTACAATTAAGGCTCACGAGAAACTGGGTGGGGCACGTATGTCCCTGGAGAATATTCATGTTGTATGTGACCGACACATCGTCAGAATCGGCGTCAAACAAATGATAGTTCCAAGCCGCCCAGGCAAGCTTTCGTTTTGGCATAAGCCTCGTATCAGTATGAATCAAGATATCATTAGCAACATAAGGGATGTCTCCCAAAATGAGGCGTTCACCAGCCGTAGCATCCGTCAATAGGTTTAAAGCTTCGTCGCTGTGACATGCCAAAATCACATGATCATAGGCAACCCAATCTCGATCACTTGTTTTCACCTCGGGCTTACCCAAAACGCGGCGCACGCCCACAACACCTTGGTTCATAACAATCCTCGAACCTAAGTCTTGTGCCACGCGACGGGCATAAACGTTGGATCCGCCTTTGACGGTATACCATTGCGGACGGTCATTGATATTGAGAAACCCATGGTTTTCAAAAAATCTGGCGATAAAATGAATGGGCATATCATTGACGCATCGTGTGCCGGCTGACCAAACCGCAGCCGTCATGGGCTTGATGTAGTATGTTGCTAATTCCTGCGGAAACGAATGTCTACGCAAAAATTCCGCAAGGGTCTCATCGTTTGCCGGTTCATGCAGCAGCTGCTTGCACTCCTTATTGAAAGCCAGAATGCCAGAAATCATGCGCCAAAACTTAGGACGAACAAGATTCAACCTCTGCGCAAATAAGGCATTCAACGAGGTGCCGTTGTACTCAAGATTATCCGGCTCTGAGATCACGCTAAACGACATGGATGTCGGACGACCGTCCACATTGAGACGCTGCAAAAACTTCATAAAGTTAGGATATGTTTTGTCGTTGTAGACGATAAAACCAGAATCGACAGCCCACATGGACCCATCGGCTTCAAAGGTGTGCGTGTGAGTGTGACCTCCGAGATAATCTTGGTTATGGTACAGCCTCACATCATGCTTATGATGCAAAAGCCACGCACTTACCATTCCGGATATCCCACCGCCAACAACCGCTACCTTAGCCACCCGACCTCCATCACTCTAGTGCCCTGGAGACTATCAAAAATACCGACCAAGAATCCAGGACATTAAATTTTCACCACCAGAGCAAGCCACCCTTAGGCAAATCACCGAGCTACCGTCCAAACCAGCTGCGGTCGAGGGGGTGCGTCACTGTTTAGGCCAGATGAAGGCTGTTATGTTGTAGACGTTCTTTAGATTTAAGCTACTATATGGAATGAAAAGAACTTATTGGCTGCTTTGCTCGTAATTATGTCTTCGGCGACCCATGGCATTTGATGCATCTGCTTCTTCTTAGCGCACAGTGCCCTTGGGGAAAAAGCAAAAAACGATCTGTGGAGCGAAAAGTTTGCACCAAACGAAGGTCGCCCTACCCCTGAACAACAACATTCTGCAAGAAAAGGTGACACGATGGGACTCGGATATGGATATCAGATTGCTTGCGCCGTTGTTTTCTCACTGATGACCTCCCTATGGATTTGTAGCCTTTTAGCACGAGATGCCAGTATCGTGGATCGCTTTTGGGGAGCAGGTTTTGTGTTCATCGCCTGGGCCATTGCTTTGGTCGCTCCCGCGGTCAATCAAACAATGCTGCTTTTAACTTTGATCGTTTCCATTTGGGGACTTCGACTGAGCCTCTATATTCACATTCGCAATCGAGGTCACGGCGAAGACTACCGCTATGCAGAAATGCGCAGACATCATGGAAAAAACTTTTGGTGGTACTCCTTTCTAAGTGTGTTCACCCTTCAAGGGGTATTGATGTTGATTGTAGCCATGCCGGTTATTTTTGTTCTTTCAGAGCAGCCGGGTATCGAGTTTGGTTTGTGGGCTCGTTTGGGAACTTGGATTTGGTTGCTAGGATTTTTACTCGAAGCTGGTGGAGACTGGCAGCTTCAGCGGTTTAAAGCATCACCAGCTAACAAGGGAAAACTCCTTACCACAGGATTCTGGTCGCTTACGCGTCATCCCAATTACTTTGGAGACACCCTCCAATGGTGGGGCTTTGGATTGTTTGCCTTGGGATCTACGCAAACTGTTGCCTGGATCACTTTGCTTGGTCCTTTGGTGATGACGTTGTTTATCATTAAGGTTAGCGGAGTCGCTCTACTGGAAAAAAGCCTAACAATCACCAAACCCGGCTACGCCAACTATGCAGCTACCACGCCGCCGTTTTTTCCAAAATGGCCGTTTTGGATGGTCCTCACCCTCGGGGTTGTGGCTTTAACGCTTGCTGAGACCTTCCAATCATGACGCATCACCAGAATAACCCGCCAGCGACGCTGAGCCATCAGCGACAAGCAGCTTATGGACTTGCAGAACTTGGCGTGAGTGCCATAGAAAGCTTCCTGCGTTTATACTTGATGATCTTTCTAACAGACTCTGTCGGCTTACCCGCCGACCTTGCAGGCTATGCGGTAGCGATCGGAGTCTTTTGGGATGCATTTGCCGACCCCATTCTCGGACGAATCTCAGATAAAACAAGATCCCCCATCGGTCGGCGTTTGCCGTGGATGATCGTTGGGACGCCGATCCTCGCGCTATCATTTATTCAACTTTATCTTGTTGAACCGGTGCATTCAACAAGCACGATGTCGGCGTTTTGGATGATTACGGTTCTCAATATTATTCTAAACTCGGCCATGACGATGGTCTCTATCCCTCACTTAGCTTTAGGACAAGACTTAGCAAGCTCCAAAGCCGAACGCACGACACTCTATGCATGGCGTACGCTCATGACACTTCTCGGACTGCTGGTGGGTATCGTCACGCCAGTGGTCTTCGTTGCGCTTGGCTTTGACGCGACAAAGCAACAAGCCAGTGTTGTCAAAGTTGTCGCTTTGATCAGTGTTTTGACTGCCGTTATGACCGTCATAAGTGTTTGGACATCTCAGGTCCGAAACACGGCCAAGCAGTTCGACTCAGCACCGTCAACGCCACTCCAAATTGCTCGTCCGATTAAAATTCTCATGGCTGCTTTTTTTGTGGCGACATTAGGACAAGGCCTTAACTCAACTTGGGCTCTTTATTTTTACCGGTACCGTTTACAGCTATCAGAGAAAGATCTTGGATTAGTTCTCATTGTCTTTATCGTAAGCCTTTGCGCCACGCTACCGTTGTGGGTCAAACTTGCAAAGACGTTTGGCAAAACTAAGCTCGTAGCCTTCGGAACGTTCGGCCTCGGTCTCGCAACGGCCGCTGTTTATCCCTTTCTACCACCCACTGACCTTGCTGGCCCGATGGTGATGGCTGTCGTTGGAGGAATATTGCTCGGCTCAACGGGGCTCTTGGAGTCACTGCTGGTTGACGTGGCAGAAGTATCAAAAATTTCAGACGCTGCCATGGGCCAGGTCTTTGGCTTTTGGAAGTTTGTAGCCAAGGCGGCTCGTGCAGCTGCGATTGCCATTGGCGGGTATCTACTAAAAGCTATCGGCTACATTGCCCCCGCCAATGACATAAGTCCCGAGGTATCTCAAAATATTGGGCTCTTGTTTGGCCCCGTGGTTGGATTTTTCTTCTGCGCCGCTGCGATCATGATCTTCTTTGTTCGCGAAAAGGACCCAACGTAATCTCAAACTCGTCGCAAAACCAAGGATGACCCAGGCCGGATCCTAGCCACTGTAGGCAATCACATTACGCCATGCCTGTCGCGCGGAAACACGCTCAATCCAAGCTTTGAAGTTGGGATAATCATCCAGGCGCAAGATATCTTTAGCATAGTAGGCAAAAGGCATCAGATTAATATCAGCCAAGGTCAAGGTTGGGCCCACAAGGTAATTGCGACCCTGTAAATGCTTTTCAAGAACTGGCAAGTCTCTCGCCAAACTGTGTTCAGCCTTGGCGATGACAACTGGATCAGGATTTCCTCCAAAACGTTTGGCCATCAACTTGTTCCAGGCTAAATCAACGAGAGGACGATTAATATGATTGGAACAAAAGTCCCACCACATATCTACTTTGGCCTGATCCTCTGTCGACCCGGGATAAAACTGATGCAGCTGATACTTTCGCGTCAAGTAGCGCAAGATCGCATTGGACTCGGCAAGGGAGAAGTCCCCGTCTTTAATCGCGGGAACACGACCCGCCGGATTAATCACTAAAAACCCAGGATCTTTTTGCGACTTGGTTTCGAGCGCCACCGTCCTGAGATCGAACGGATGGCCCGCTTCTTCTAATAAAAAGAAAACCTTGCGACTGTAGGGAGATAAGGCATGATGAAAGAAGTGAAGCATTTTTATATCCATGGATTTAGATGTCGAAGGTGGGGCTTAACGAGACTCTACCCGTCCAACCCTATCACAAGATCTATCCCCCAGAAAAGGCCGAGCTTCCTGGATTAGAGAGTTTGCGTGCGTGGAGTTGTTGCCCCAAAATTATTTCAAACCGGCCGAAGGCCGTCTCCACAAGTACACGCTTGAGGCGCTTTTTCTAGCTTGCCTTAACCATAAAACATGGTAGAAAGCCGGCTGACGCAGGTTATGTCAAAGATGCTCCAGCAGCAGAGAGGGGTTACTCGACGAAACTGCGTAACGTTCTAAAATTGTTTTGCTAAGCTATTGATTCCGCGTTAGTGCCCTCATAATTAAAACGCAGAGACGTCAAATCGCAGGAGGACTTCCCATGGATCACATCACTGATCACGCTGACGAGCAACCCAGCCTCACAACGGCTGAATTGGACGAACGCGCCGATGCCGTTACTGATCGCTGTCCGTCCTGGGCTGCTGAGATCATTCACAAAATCATGCTTTTAGAAGTGGAATCAGGGACCATCAAAAACCCTGTAGAGCAAAACTCCAGTCAGAAGTGGAGTACTGCCCAGTTGGACGATCTAGCACGGCTCGCCAATCGTTTGGATCAAGATCAGTATTCAAACATCACAGCAGAGGTCGAGGTGTTGTTTGTTAAACTGTCGCGCGGACTCGCAGGCCACGGGTTTTCTGCCGTCGAGATTACGACTATGATCAATAGCCGTATCCCAACAGGCTGCCGTTTGCCCTACTGCAACGCCGACGAAGTCCTGGCCGCCATTGATTAAAATCAATAATTTCAGATAGTTATTAATTTTTAAAAATATATTGAGAATGAATATCAATTTTGATATCAATATCATGAACCGAACACAAACCCCACCGCCCCCTCTTTTTTGGAGCCCGCGACATGATACTCTGCCTGTGCAAAGGTGTTTCAGAACGTAACATTAAGGAGATGGCCCAATCTGGCAAGACCCTTAAAGAGATCGTAGAGACCTGCGAAGCTTCCACCTGCTGCGGGGCCTGTGCCGTCGATTTGAAGAACATCGTCAGAAAAGAGACTCAAGATCGCAAAATGCCGTCTGCTCGTAATAACGCTTGCAGCTCGCGTTAAATCTCTGTTAAGGGACCTCCGGGAAGAGGTCCATGATTCGCCTACAACAGACAATTTTGCTCTTTTGCTGCGTTTTGACCGTTAGCTGCGGCCAGAGCAGAGACTATTCTCCACTCAATGTAATAGGCGGAGTCCCCACAAACGATCCGTCGTTTGCTGCCGTCGTCGCTATTGTTCGCGACGAGCTGACGGTATGCAGCGGAACAATGATTGCCCGAGATCTCGTGCTGACAGCCGCCCACTGTTTAGAAAAAGTAAAACAGTCTGGAGCAACGACAATGTCGGCGTACAAAGTCGTCCTTGGTCCCTCTGTGACTGACCGCACACCTGATACAACGTTCGACATACTTGAAACCGGGATTCACCCAAGATTTTGGAACGATCACCGCGGCGCATTTGACTATGCGTGGATTCGACTGCGTCAGCCCGTGTCTGGCGTCAGTTTTCCGAAGCTACCATTGAATCGCCGTCACGGTGATCGCCTCTTACGAGACAGCCCTACCCTCGTTATTGCTGGGTTTGGCCTTTCTTCTTTGATTCCGCCCCTTCCCGGAGAACCGCCCAAACTCGGTATCAAACGAGTTGGCAAAAGTCCCATCAACTACCGCTCGGGCGTGGAGGTATTTGCGGGAAATCGTGAGATTGACAGCTGCACAGGAGACAGCGGAGGACCTGCCTTCATCAAGGAACAAGATTCGGCATCTGACATGATCTTGATCGGGGTAACGTCGCGAGGTCCAATGCCGTGTGCAAGTGATTACGAAGCTGGTGCTTACGGACTGACAAGCGAAGCATTATGCTGGCTGCGATCCTCCGCAAGCTATCGATCCGATGACCCCATCCTAGGTGATTTCTGTGTTCGCGACTCCGCCCAAGGAGCAAGCACCGACGATGACGCGATTATCCGGGAGCAAAACTTTGTCGAAGCCTGCACCAACCCTGGCCTTTCCGAGGCCTCTCGTCATGACTTGATGCAGCTTTTCGATGTTGCTGTAATCCCAGCAGACACATCAAGGGATGGATGCAGCCGGTTGAATACGTTCCTTTCAACCGTGAAAGACCTCAACATTTCGTCTCGACATATGCGTCAACTGACTTGGCTACGCCACGCCACTAACCTTGAAACTTTAGATGCCTCTGACAATATGTTACAAACGGTCCGTGGTTTAGAATCCCTAAAACACCTCAAACGCCTGGATGTTCGCAATAATGCCATCACCAATATCCGAGGACTGCGGCGCCTTGCTGCAAAAATCACGGTCTTCGGCGCAAACACACAGCTGACCAATATTGATGAAACCACCTACCGCGAGATCGCCGAACTCGGAGCTGCAGCCGGAAACGAGCGCCGATCAATGATTTTAGCGTTACGAGACATTTTAGTTGCGGGCGACATCAAGCGTAAAAGTCGCGACCTTGCCCTTAAGCGCGAACTAAATTTGGAACGACGCAACCTGCGCTCCGTCGAGGGGCTGAGTAACCTAGAAAACCTTGAAGAATTAAACATTGTTAACAATAAAGGGATCAAGGACTGGTCACCACTTTTGACACTCCCGCGGTTGCGTTGGCTGCGTTATAGCTTGGCAGATGGAGCCCCGTCTGAAGTGCTTGATACTCTAAGCTCCCGCGGGACTAAACTAGTCGCGCTGCCATAGCGTTCAAAAATTAAACAGTTTTATCAGATACTGACAATTTGGGGTTCCATACGACGGCAACTCTGTTAGCATGCAGCGGGTGTAACCTGCCATCGATAAAGGAGTATGTTCATGAAGGGTGATGCAAAAGTTATTGCTGCGTTAAATGATATCCTTACCGGGGAATTAACGGCCATTAATCAATACTTTCTACACGCTAAAATGTGTAAGAACTGGGGCTACAAAAAGATCGCCCAAAAGATATATAAAGAATCCATTGACGAAATGAAGCATGCTGATGTCTTGACCGAGCGTATTTTGTTTCTTGAAGGCCTTCCCAACCTCCAGAAACTAGACAAACTAAACATCGGAGAGACAGTAAAAGAGCAATTGGAAAGTGATTTGGCTCTTGAGTACCGCGCGATTCCGCGCTTACGAAAAGCGATCGAACTCTGTTGGGACGCAAGCGACCACGGGACGAGAGAGCTTCTGGAGAAGATTCTAGTCAGCGAAGAGGAGCATACGGACTGGCTTGAGACACAACTCAGCACGATTAAAGACATCGGCCTACCAAACTTCCTTGCTCAGCAACTGGAAGATTGAGGTTCGTACCATTCAGGGCCCATCATTATGCAGGTCTTGGGTCTTGAATGCACCAATCGATCGGGGGCTTTCCCTGTCTTGTGAGAAATTGATTAATCTTGGAAAAGGGACGGCTCCCCAAAAAACCACGATGCGCGCTTAATGGTGATGGATGCGGCGATTCAATCACCAAATGGCGCTTTCGATCGATGAAGGCGCCCTTTTTTTGCGCGTAAGCTCCCCACAGAACAAAAACCAAACCGTCGCGTTCTGAAGCGAGCCTACGGATGGCTGCATCAGTAAATGATTCCCACCCGCGACCTTGGTGTGATCCAGCCTCACCACACTCGACGGTCAGCACGCTATTGAGTAGGAGTACGCCCTGCTCCGCCCAGGGTAAAAGACAACCCGACTTCGACGGCCTAATACCAAGATCGCCCTGTAGCTCTTTGTAGATATTCACTAAACTTGGAGGCAACGGAACACCGGCTCTGACACTGAAACACAATCCGTGGGCTTGACCAGGTCCATGATAGGGGTCTTGCCCAAGAATCACGACGCGCACATCATCAAAACCTAACCGATTAAATGCAGCAAACCAATCCAAACGATCTGGAAAAATCACCGCACCTTGCTCCATACGAGAGCGGAGAAACTGCATAAGAGTGGCCATATAAGGCGCAGTCAACTCCGCCTCAAGCCGTGATCTCCAAACTGGCGAAAGATACGGTAGGGCTACCATGTCATTTAAATTCCAACTCATAGACCCCCAATTCAATGCATTCAACCTGCTAAGATCAACTTTAGGTTCGCACAAAAAACCGATCGTCAAACATAGATCTACACCGATTGCTAAAAAGATTTGACTGCCACAAGGCGAACATCCTGTCCACAACAGGCTCCGAAAAAAAAACAAAACTGTTGGCGAGGTCACAATCTCCCCTGCACGACTGAAGGGACCATTAGTGCTGCACGGAAAACCGGGCCGTAACACTGACCGAAACATCGACTGCCTTAGTCTG
>JBIKKO010000043.1:0-20571 GCA_044360315.1 Oligoflexales bacterium | reverse complement strand
ACACCTAAACCCTAACGCTCCACCGAGGCCCCTGCCCCTTAAAAGGGGCAGGGCGGCTCCGGTGTTCGCTCATAACTCAAGACAAGGGTAACAGGGTACAAGGGTCAAGGGTTAGTCCTCAGAAGGCGGAACCCAAGGTCGCCGTAGCGGATGTCCGGCGAGAAGCTGATGCGAAGGGCAGAGCGGCAGAGCCGCGCCCAGCTGTCCCAACCGCAGCCGCGAAAGACACGGTCGGAGCCCGCACTAGGACCAGTCGGGTCACTTACAGCTCCACTTCTGTAGGATCCATACCAATCAGCAGTCCACTCCCAAACATTGCCATGCATGTCATACAGACCCCAAGCATTTGATTGCTTTTTAGCCACAGGATGCGTCCTGCCGCCTGGGTATTGGCCGTACCAAGCCATGGCATCCACATCTCCAGCATATGGACCTGTCGTGCCAGCGCGGGCCGCATACTCCCACTCCGCTTCCGTCGGTAAACGGTAACGGTATCCATCTCCTCGGCTATTAAGCTTCTGAATAAATTCCTGGGCCATATTCCAGCTAACATTCTCGACTGGGTTATTTGGACACATACGCAAGCCACCAGACTCGACATGCTCACCAGGACAGTGCTCAGGACTTGTGAAGTCACTTGGGTTAGATCCCATCACCGCCACCCACTGACCTTGCGTCACCTCGGTCGCCTGTAACTCAAAACCTTTGGATATTGTGACCTGATGCTGAGGGCCTTCGTCTGAATCTCGACCAGACTCATTCGCGGGAGAACCCATCATAAAGGTGCCGGCAGGGATTTTGATAAACTTCATTGACCCATCAATAGATTCGTTACGCCTTCGCTCTGCGTCCTCGGCTGCGCGACGCCTAAGCTCTGCCTCCTCAGCAGCGCGGCGTTGCCGTTCGGCCTCCTCCTCCGCCTGAGCGCTCGCTTGCGAGAGCGTTACATACTCCTCACTGACAAACCAAGTAATCGTCCCCCATGGATAAAGCTCCGTGTTCAACTGATCCAGAAGAACTTCAAACATAAACTGATGTTCCACCAGCTTCTCAATAAAATGATGCCCTAATGCCAGATTTAACAGCGTCTTCTCGTGAGCACTCACGGTTCCAATATAAGCGTCACTTGCATTCTTACGCTGGGCGCGTAACAACTTCAGCATCAAGTCATCGCCGTCGAACACTGACTCATAGGCTTTCATCAACGCCATTTGGGCCTTCTCAACCTTAATCTGCTGCTTGTCAACCTCTTGACGGGCTTTACTCACGCGTCCCTGCAGAGCCACATACTGCGCAAATAAATCATCTTGATGCCTTCGCTCAAGCTCCTCGTTCATCGCACGAAGCTGCGTTAAAAGCTCCTTATACTCCGTCTCCTTACGAACCAGTCGAGCCACTTCAGCGTCCAATAAATCCTTCGCTGATCGCACCTCATCACGCTCATCAACCTCCTCTACGGGAGTCTTGTTAAAAATCAAATCAAGCTGTGCTCCAATCTGCTCAATGGTCGACACCGCATCCTTACGACGAGTCTCTAACTCAGATAAGCCCCGCGTTACAAACTCATCGAAGGCTGCATATGCGTCCTTTGCCTTCACTTTAACAAGCTTGTCGCACTGCTCAGGTGAAGGTGATAACATTTGCGGGTTACACTCATAACGCTCTAAGTACTCACCGCGACGCAGCAGTAAATAATTCACACCGTCTGTCGCCTGCAACGTCGGCTTTAGTAACGCCTTACCCTCAGCTTTCAAACCCATCAAAACACCAGATAAGGCCATCAACCAAGACAACCCTAAACGACCCTTCAACCACTGATTCATGATCAAGACCCTTTCCTTTTGAACACGACCGCACGCTGGGTATCACACCCACTGCTCAACTTGCAAGCAGATTTCGTGTGTAAAAAATTTGTAACTTGCCAAAGGCTAGAAATGTCCTCCGCAAGCCGAAATAAAACGGAATTTTTCAGGAGTTACGGCGATATCGGACCTGGTCAAATCCCACGAGGACCCTCAGCCAAGCCCCAACGAGTCATATCACCACAACCCCCAGCCTCGCCAATCTTGGCAGGATCATAAAACAAGGACGCTTTTAACCCCGCTACGGCGGTTAAATAATTCAACAACTCGCGGCCTCGTCCATCTCGGTGGACTCACAAAAAACCCAATCTTTCAACTCCGCTGCGGCGGTAAAGCACTAAAAAATTCTGACGAGCTGGGAAGTGCCTCTATACTGCAAAAAACAACGGCGCGTCATGCGGATCCCCGACGACTCTCTTCGTTCGTCTGGGGATGACAAGATCAAAGTGCCAATCCCACGTCATTGCCAGCCGCCTAGCAGCGTCGGCAATCTGTTTGAGATCCCATAGCAGCCTACGGCGCTGAGGATCCTTAGATTTGTTCTCCGCAATAACTCACTTTTCAGCACCAAGCTCTACGACAGGTAAATTTTGTGTGGCCCTAATTTGCTGATGTCCGAGCCAAAGCGCGTTGATCTCAATATCAACACTCCTTCCGAGCGTTCGTTTTCCTCTTCACGGTTGGCTATCTAGAACACCTGATGATTCTTCGCAAACTTCAGCAAGTAGTCTCGTAATCTACTAATTGGCACGCCTTGGTGTAAAACCTCTGTGCCCTGCTGGTGACATAGGATGACAGGTGGTGTGGTCTTAAATACTTTCTTTATTTGAGGTAAATCGCTGATATCGATTTTGCTCCTTGCCGTGACTTTTGCTTCGACGAATATGTAATTTTCAGGTTCAAATTCCAGTAAAAAATCAATCTCTTCGCCGTCACGAGATCGCCAGTGAAAAATTTTGATACCGAGTTGGAAATTAATAT
The DNA here is from genome assembly GCA_044360315.1 of Oligoflexales bacterium. Taxonomy (GTDB): domain Bacteria; phylum Bdellovibrionota_B; class Oligoflexia; order Oligoflexales; family RGVZ01; genus CAMDKS01. The sequence continues at coordinate 17,728 of JBIKKO010000043.1, read as the reverse complement.
TCATTTTAAAAATTTCTGAAAAAACAAGATTTTCAAATAAATGTCCCTGCTGAGGCGACGTGAGTATTGGTTCGGCTGACCCCCAGCCTTGCAGGCGGCAAGCCAAACCGGTATCAATAAAATATATTTTGGGTGATTTAACGAGACGACTTGAAAGGTTTGAAAAAAATGGTGGGACTAGGACAATTAAATGCATGGTCTCCAGAACTGAAACCCAGTCTTTTACCGTTTTTCCATCGACTCCAACTTCACTTGCTAATGAGCTTAAGTCAAGCAGCGTACCGACTCTCCCAGCTAGTAACGACGTAAACTTAAGAAACTCTCTTCGCTTAATGATTCCCGCTGCCAGAACGATATCCTTCTCAACGTAACTGTTTATATAGTCGTCCAAATATTTTTTGGGATTCATGCCTTTAATGGCGTGTAGTTCTGGCCATCCGCCCTTGTATAGAATGTCCTGAATAGGGACGTTCTTCTCTGCTAAAATTTCTGCGACACTTAAAGTATTCATATCGAAAAAACTTGCACGTCCGGCCAAACTTTCTTTGATCTGTCTATCCATCATAATTTGATTGGAACCAGTTAAGCGTATGATTGTCCTACGTTCATCGGGATGCTTTCGTTTGAAGAGATCCGCCCGGCGCTTTAAAGATGGGAAAAGTCTAGGAGCGTATTGCGCTTCGTCAATAAAAAGATTTTCATCACCAAATTGACCTAAGAATAGTTCGGGATCATTTTCTGCTAAGTCTCTTAATGCCGGGTCATCGAGTGAGAGTTCTTTGAAGGATGAGTCGATCCTGAGAGCTAGGCTCGTCTTTCCGCATTGGCGCGGACCACGCAAGACCTGGATTAGGTCGTGATTGGAGGTGACTGATGGCAATATATCTCTATTAATCCACATAATTGGCAATTATGGACTATCAATCCTTATTTGTCAAATTGCGCATTTCTTATAGCAGCGGTTTCTGGAATGGAGACTGCGCCTCCTATAAACAATTCATGTGATTAACAACGTTAAGAAATTTATACCGCCTGGTTATGGCGCCTTCAGAGAAAACATTGCACTAGCACCGCGCAATCCCTCGTGCCGGCACCTGCCGCTACGCCGTCGCTGAAGCGACCTGGCTCTCGCGGCTCAGGGCCGCCATCGGGCCGCGCTCGTCCTCTACAAACTGCACAGTTCATCAACCTAAACCCTAACACTCCACCGAGGGCCCTGCCCCCTAAAGGGCATGGCGTCCCTCGTGTTCGGTCATAACTCAAGCCAAGGGTAACAGTGTAAAAGGGTCAAGGGTTAGTCCTCAGAAGGCGGAACCCAAGGCTGAAGTAGCGGAAGTCCGGCGAGACGCCGTCGCGAAGGGCAGAACGGCAGTACCGCGCCCTGTCGTACCAACTGCCGCCGCGAAAGACACGGATGGAGCCCGTACTAGGACCAGTCGGGTCAGTTACAGCACCACTGCTGTAGGATCCATACCAATCAGCAGTCCACTCATAGGCATTGCCATGCATGTCATACAAACCCCATGCATTTGCTTGCTTTTTAGCCACAGGGTGCGTAATATAGCCTGAGTTTTGGTCGTACCAAGCCATGGCTTCCAAATCTCCAGCATATGGACCTGTCGTGCCAGCGCGGGCCGCATACTCCCACTCAGCTTCCGTCGGTAAACGGTAACGGTATCCATCTCCTCGGCTATTAAGCTTTTGAATAAATTCCTGGGCCATATCCCAGCTAACATACTCGACTGGGTTATTGGGACACATATATACGCCACCAGACTCGACATGCTCACCAGGACAGTGCGTATGCCGGCTGAATCTACTTGGATTAGATCCCATCACCGCCACCCACTGACCTTGAGTCACCTCGGTCGCCTGTAACTCAAATCCTTTGGATATCGTCACCTGATGCTGAGGGCCTTCGTCTGAATCTCGACCAGACTCATTCGCGGGAGAACCCATCATAAAAGTACCAGCAGGAATTGAAACAAACGACATATCTTCAACAAATGACTCTAACGATGAACCTCCGACATCCTTTGGCACCGACGCATTCACCACGCCATAACCTGATAACACCAACAAACCACCGACGAACAAACCACTCATCTTCATCATCGAAAACCCTCCAACTATTGTTATGTGTAAACCCTTAAAACACTTCTATCCCTAAACGCACATCAACCACATCAAATATTAAGAAAACTTAATAAATGATCCAGTAATGATAACCACCTCACCAGCCTTTGCAACATGATATTTGAGGATGCCTCCTAAAAATGTACGCCCAGGACAATCACCTTTGCCAACAAAAAACAACCACCAAAACCAAAACGAATGTACACGAGGCCAACACATAGACCCAAAACCATAACCGGTTGGTTGGTCCACACATGAACCAGCCCCTTGTCACCTCGACCTCGCGACGCCGCTGCGGCGGTAAAGTCTCAAGAAGGCGGATCGCCGTGTCGAGCAGGCTCACTCCGCTGCGGCGATAAAATGATTAAACAACTCGCAGCTCTATCAATCTTCGCGATAAGTGATGGAACTAAAGACGAGGGCGACAGCCCTTAATTCAACGACCCGCAGCCTCACAACACAGCTGATTTCCAGATTGATCTTGCCACTTCGCTGCGACATTTACGGAACAACTAACACTCCAAATCAGTGCTTCAAGAAGAATGAGTGCTTGATTGAATATGCTCACTTATCTTGGCTAATATCCAATCGGGATCGTCAAACACCAACTCATGTCCAGCATCAGCATGTACTATAAGCTCCGAGCCACGAATGCTTTTGTGAATGAAATCACTGTTAGACGGATCAACAAATCGATCTGCGTTACCTTTTACAACACGCACTGGACACCGAATTGCAGCGAGCTCCGATTGTCCATTAAATTTTTTAGCAGCCATCAGTTGTGCCAACAAAGACTTCATACTGATCGTTGAAATAGAATCAATCGCCTGCCATCGCTGGGCAAACTCCAGTCTTCGCTCGGCAACGGTCTTGTCACCCAATAAAACATCGGCAAGCTTCATGTGCCCTTTTTTAGAACGAGACAGCAACACGAGAAGGGTTAAAATGGCACGTCCAGAGAGCCTTCTTAATCCAGAGCTTCCAACGCTGGAGTTAATGATCACAAGACTGCGCACAAGCTGTGGCTTAAATGCCGCGAGCGAAATTGCGATCATCCCCCCGAGTGACACGCCAAGGATATGAGCCCCTGACGGCGCCTCTTTTGTGATGACTCCCGCGACGTCTTCTGCCATGAAGGATACCGTCAATTCATCAATCGATGCGGCACTTGATCGCCCAAAGCCACGATTATCGATCGTGATGACCTTAAGGCCGCGGGCAGCTAGGGCTTCATCAAAACCTAGCCAATGATCTGACCATCGGGCTAAGCCCCGCAGTAGAACAATCGCATTTTGGCCTTCACCCAAAACGCGGTATCCAATCCCGTTCAATGATCGCTCTGCAACAATCGCCAAAGGAAACCACCCGTGCTAGTTCGAGGTTTTAATGGAGTTAAGCTCAGCGACTACCGTTCTAAAATACGGCACACTTCTTTCGATGCCTTCTTCCAATGATATTTTTGGAGACCACCCGGTAAGTACTGACTTCGTTAAGCTTAAATCAGGCCTTCTTTGCCGGGGATCATCTGATGGAAGCGGTAAAAAACGTAGTTTTGATCGTCCACCGACTTTTTTCAGAACAAGCTCGGCGAGCTCCAGCATGGAAAACTCGCCATCGTTACCCAAATTGATCGGCCCCGTCATCGACTCTGTGAGTGCAAATCGGTAGATACCGTCCACTAAATCATCGACATAACAAAATGACCGAGTCTGCGTGCCATTTCCGTAAATCGTCAAATCATCTCCGCGAATGGCTTGCACCAAAAAATTACTAACAACTCGACCATCATCAATAGCCATGTGCGGACCATAAGTATTAAAAATACGAATCACCCGGATATCCACGCCATGCATCCGGTGGTAATCAAAGCAAAGTGTTTCGGCAGCACGCTTACCCTCGTCGTAGCAACTGCGCACGCCAATTGGATTGACATGTCCCCAATAAGTTTCCTTCTGCGGGTGTTCTTGCGGGTCGCCGTATACTTCCGACGTACTGGCTTGGAGAAGCCTTGCATTGGTTCTCTTTGCTAAGCCAAGCATATTCATCGTTCCGAGAATACTCGTCTTCATCGTCCAAATAGGATTTAGCTGATAGTGAACAGGACTAGCTGGACAGGCAAAATTCAAAATCAAATCGGCTTCGCACCTCACGGGTTCTACGATATCGTGCCGCAAAATCTCAAAGTTTGGGTTTTTTAACAGAGGAGCAACGTTGCGCTTTTGGCCCGTGTGAAAGTTATCGACAGCTATAACCTCCCATCCTCGCTCCAAAAATTTTGCACAGAGGTGGCTGCCTATAAACCCAGCCCCGCCTGTTATCACAACCCGATTTCGGCCTAAACCCATAGAGACTCCCCTGCGAGACCTAATTACTTTAGCACTCGACAAATGATAGCCCCACGCACACCCTTCGTCTAGACGACTTGCTGAATAGGCCTGAATAAAATGCTGAAGCATGTAAACAAGCCATCAAGATCTCACCGCGTGCAGAGCAAAGTTTAATCACAAGCCCCTTGGTCAATTCGACCGGAAGGCGCCCCCACGTTTTTTTCAGTACGTCGATCTTCCTGTTCCAATTCTCGTCTGAGGAATGCTTTCCTTTCTTAAAATCCCCTAGTACAATACCTGAACTTTAATGTTGCGTAATTTTTGCCCATTTCCGATGAAAAGGACGACGTTGAATGAACATTCATGAATATCAAGCCAAAGCTTTGTTTGCCCAAAACGGTGTGCCTGTGCCAGAGGGCTATCTTGCATTGAACCCCACAGAGGCGGAGTTTGCATTTCGACGCCTAGGAGGTCCCATCGCCGTCGTCAAAGCGCAGGTTCACGCAGGCGGTCGCGGAAAGGGTGGGGGGGTGAAACTTGTCAAATCACCCGAGGAGTGCTTTAACGTCTCCAAATCCATGATCGGCATGACACTTGTGACTCCGCAAACTGGCGCTGAAGGAAAGCTAGTGCGCAAGCTCTACATCGAGGCAGGATCTCAGATCGATAAAGAATTTTATTTAGCCATGCTCGTTGACCGTGACACGGCATCGATTGCCATCATGTTTTCTACAGAAGGCGGCATGGATATCGAAGAAGTTGCAGCTAAAACTCCCGAAAAAATCGTGACCGTACATGTGGATCCAACGGCGGGATTACAGGGTTTTCATCTCCGTAATCTAAGCTTTGCGATGAAGTTAAGTAAAGAGCAAACCAAAGAGCTACATGCTTTAATACCGAAGCTCTATCAGATGTTCATTAAGTATGATTTCTCACTACTTGAAATCAATCCTCTTGTCTGGACCAAGGAAGGGAAATTTATAGCTCTTGATGGCAAAATGAATTTTGATGAAAATGCATTATTCAGACATAAAGACATTGCCTCGATGAGAGATTATGACGAAGAAGATCTTCGTGAAGTAGAAGCGTCAAAGTATGGCCTCAACTACATTGGGCTTGACGGCACGATTGGCTGCCTTGTCAATGGGGCAGGGCTTGCCATGGCGACTATGGATATCATTAAGCACTGTGGCGGATCGCCCGCTAACTTCCTCGATGTTGGAGGAGGTGCTTCTGAAGAAATGGTCACCAACGCATTTCGTATTCTGTTTTCGGATATCCGCGTCAAAGCGGTTTTCGTCAACATTTTTGGTGGCATCATGCGCTGTGATGTGATCGCAAATGCAGTTGTCAATGCTGCAAAGGCTCTAGGGCTGAAAGTACCGCTGATCGTGCGTTTGGAAGGTACGAACGTCGAACAGGGTAAGGCTATACTTAGAGAGTCGGGCCTCAAAATTACGCCCGCCGACAACATGGAAGACGGGGCTCGAAAAGCCGTCGCCGCTGCCAAAAACATTTAACACCATTTCGCCAAGGAGCATATTTCGTGAGTATCATCGTTGGAAAAAACACCAAAGTCATCACACAGGGTATTACTGGTAAATCAGGGGAGTTTCATACGAAGTTATCCCACGAATACGCGCCTCGCTTCGTCGGCGGAGTAACGCCAGGCAAGGGCGGAACGACCCACCTTGGTTTGCCTGTATTTGATACGGTCAGAGATGCCAAAGAAAAAACTGGCGCAAATGCCTCCATGATTTTCGTTCCACCGCCATTTGCGGCTGACGCAATCTTGGAAGCAATTGATGCAGAAATTGAGACGATTGTTTGTATCACGGAAGGCATTCCTGTTTTGGACATGATCCCGGTAAAGAAGGCCTTGGACCGCAGTAAAACCTCGAAACTTATCGGACCAAATTGCCCCGGCATCATCACCCCTGGCGAATGTAAGATTGGCATCATGCCAGGTCACATTCACAAACGAGGACGCATCGGTATTATTTCAAAATCAGGTACTCTCACCTACGAATCTGTCGGACAAACCACCGCACTCGGCCTTGGACAGACCACCTGTGTTGGTATCGGCGGGGACCCCATCGGAGGCATGAGCTACATCGAACTCTTGCAGCTGTTTGAAGAAGACCCAGAGACTGAAGGCATCATCATGATTGGTGAGATCGGCGGAGATCTTGAAATACGCGCAGCGGAGTTTGTGAAGGGACACATCAAAAAACCTGTTGCTGGTTTTATTGCGGGCCAAACGGCGCCGAAAGGCAAACGCATGGGGCACGCTGGTGCAATTATCTCGGGAAGCCATGGAACCGCCGCCGAAAAAATGGACGCCATGAGTGCTGCGGGTATTACCGTTGCTGAAGCGCCAAGTGATATCGGCAAAGCGATTGCTACGGCTCTAAGCAAAAAGCGCTAAACTATAGGCCCAAAAGAAAGCTTAGACATCACAGATGCTTGGACTAAGACGATACCAACAGACGCAGGTTGACCTCTGGCAAGGCGACATCACAGATTTTGCCGTCGATGCTATGACCAATGCCGCCATCCCAGATCTTCAAGGTTCGTCTGAAGTGGCCACTGCCATTCACCGCGCTGGAGGCCCGGAAATGGCCTCCGTGTTAGAGGCCGCAGCCCCCGTTCAAGGCGGAACGTGTGTTGTCACAGGTCCTGGGCGTCTGCCATGCCACCATGTGATTCATCCCGCATGGGGCAGCGCGGAAGCCCTTGGAGAGGACATGCTGCGGATGTGTTATCAGTCAATCCTCAAAACCGCGAACCTTGTTACCGCCAGACACCTCTCAATCCCAGCTCTACCGCTTACAGCGTGCGGCCTTCCACTCGTTAAGGCTGCAGAAATTGCCATGTCTACAACGAAGCATTATCTTGATACAATGCCTCTAGGGTCCCTTAGAAGAATAACGTTCGTCGCTCATGATGCGTCCACTTATGAGGCACTTCAATCTCAATTGTTTGCTACGTTTCCGGATGAACTCGATGAATTTGAAGCTTAAACCTATACTAAACGTCCTACGTCACAGCTCGGTAGCACTTAGCTTTGGGGTCGCGGTTACAGGATTAGCTCAAGATGAGCTTACAAGACAGCTTTCAGCGATAAAATCTGCAGAACACTCCGTCATATTCTCCCGTGTTAGTGACGGCAAAGTATTGTTTGAACACGGTGCTGACACGTCACTGTCTCCTGCTTCCGTTACAAAGTTGATCACAAGTGCTGCGGTTTTGCACTATTACGGGCCATCGTTTTCCCTAAAAACCCCTGTGTTTTACACAGGGGCATTCAACCAAGGCAAGATCTCCGGAGATCTCTGGATCAAAGGGACAGGAGACCCATTTTTAGTTAGTGAGTTACTGTGGCAAATGGTGGTTGATTTAAAACACCTTGGTGTGCGTGAGGTGAATGGTTCGATCAGAATTGATAACTCAATATTTGATAAGGAAGATCGCGACGAAAGCCGCATCGATTCAGTTAAAAAATCTAGTCATGCCTACGATGCGCCTGTTTCTGCTTTTGCCGTTAATTTTAACACAGTGGCAGTAGCCACCATTGGGACAAAGCCTGGCCAGCCGGCGTTTGCACAGATTTCGCCACTGCCTCTGCGCAGCGTGCGCTTAGTTAATCGCACGTCGACAACGAAGGGTGATAACTCTAGTGGTGTAACCCTTACACGCAACACCTCACAAACCGGGTCCATATCTCTTCTTTCTGGCGGAGCAATCGGAGCCGAAGCTCCATTAAAGAAAATTTATCGGAGCGTCGGCGATCCCACCTTAACGGCGGGAGACTACGTTGCTGCGTTTTTACAAGATGGTGGCATTCGAGTGAAAGGAGGCGTCAAAGAAGGCGTTGTACCGGATCATGCGAAGCTTCTCTATGAACTTTCTGGTTTTGAAATGCGCCGGATTGCCCAAGGCTTAAATACGTTTTCCAATAATTTTATTGCCGACATGCTTACCAAACGCCTGGGGGCAAGTCTGTCCAATCCCGACGCACCCGACCGACCCGGATCGGGCAAGCTCTCGTCAGGAGCCAAAGCGTTAGAGAGCTTTCTCGTAAAGGATGTCGGTGTGAAAGGGGCCGTGACGATTTTAAATGGTTCAGGTCTTGCGACTGAAAATCGTCTATCAAGTCGGCAAGTGTTAACTCTGCTCAATTGGATGGAAAAAAGGGGAGATCTCTATCCCGATTACCTGGCGAGCCTTCCCGCAACGGGCTGGGATGGCACGGTTAAGAAGCGTTTAAAACAATCTGAGGACTTGGCTGGTCTTATCCGAGCTAAGTCTGGGACATTGACCGAACCCATCACGGTTGCAGCTCTTGCCGGATATTTCCGTCACCCTAAGGAGGGATGGGTTTCTTTCTCCATCATAAGCAATGGCCGGGACGGCAAACCGCAGCCTGGGCTTGGAGAGCTCAGAAACCTTCAAGATAATGTATTAAAAGGGATTTTAACAAGATAGCTGCAGGGTCCAACGTTTATGCTAACGAAGACCAGATTTAACTTGACCGGACAGCCCTTTGTTATCTATAAGCGTGTCTCCCCTGTTTAGGCCTGTAGCTCAGGTGGTTAGAGCGTTGCCCTGATAAGGCAAAGGTCGGCAGTTCGAGTCTGCCCAGGCCTACCAGTTTAAAGTGATAAAACTCAAAGTTGTACCGTAACTAGTACAACCGACGAGCCACCACCAATCACACAACACACGTCCTTAGCTTCAGCATGACACGTCTGATGATTCATCATCGGAGTTGTGCGTCTAGAAAGCAAAAAGGCTACCCCCCCAACCTTAAGTCGCAGGGTAGCCCTTTTCTCGTCACAAAGAGCCCGTTTTAAGCGAGCTACACGGCACAGACGGTTTCTACCATCGGTTTTTCCGTTAGTAGTTGGTCTTGAGCATATTGTTTAAGCTTGCGCTGTAGTGTTCTAATTCCAATACCCAACAAGCGAGCAGACTTCGTACGATTAAAACGCGTACGTCGAAGCGTTGCCAGAATCAACTGACGCTCCACATCCTCTAATTTTGCTTGTCCTGGTTGCACGACTAAAACTTGACTGTCTTGGGTATCAATGATGCGAATCGGTTCCATAGGGGCTCCTCCCATAATGTTTGGCTCGGTTCTAAACTACTGAACTCGAGATGACAGAAAGGAAGTCTGCAACTAGGATGCCAAAGCATCGCGTCCTTAAAAACTTTATAATATCAATGCTTTAAACTAAAAACAGCTAGATCAACGGTTTAAATTTGTTACCGCATCCAGGGCCTACCGGTTGCGAAACTATACCGACCTACCCGGACATTTGTTTACCACGGGGAAGGGTGGTGCGAAAACCTCGTGTTTCCGCACCACTTAAAAGGGTCTCTCGTCTCACGACCTATCGTCGATGCCCCTTCCTTAGCGAAGAAGCTGCATGACGATTTCTGGCTCTTGGTTTGCTTGCGACAAGACCGACGCGCCAGCTTGAGATAGAATCCTACTCTGTGTGAATTCGGCCGTAGCGGCAGCGAAGTCAACATCACGGATACGGCTGTTGGCTGATTTATAGTTTTCAACCTGAATGCCTAAGTTATTGATCGCAGACGACAAGCGGCTTTGCTGTGCACCTAAAGTTGCTCGGGTTGAGGCCACCTTACTTAGAGCTGCATCAATCGTCTTGAGCTTGTCGGCAGCCATTTCACGGGTAAAGGAATCACCTTCATTTTCGGGACCAATTTGACTTCCCACCGACTCAAGACCGAGATCTTGAGACGGAATAAGGCTCATCTCGTCGATATCAAGTTTGATGGTGTCACGATTTTCAACGGTGCCGTCCCCAGCGCCTACGTGAATTGTGATCAGGTCTTCGCCAAAATCAGTGTTGTTTGCCGATCCCTGAAGCACCTTCAGACCGTTCCACTCGGTTGTATTGGCGATTCGTTGGATTTCATCAACCAGTTTTGTATATTCACGGTTTGTATAGCCCCGTTCCACGTTTGATATCGTGTCGGAGGCCGCCTGGGTTGCTAGTTCTCGCAGTCGAGTTAGAATATTTGTGATCTCGTTCATTCCAGACTCTGCAATCGAGACAAGCGACACACCATCGTTGGCGTTTCGCGCAGCTTGCTCCAAAGACCTAGTCTTAGCATTGATATTGTTTGAGATGGCGAGACCGGCAGCATCGTCGGCCGCCTTGTTGATCCTGTAGCCGCTAGACAGCTGCTGCATGATCTCCCTTGTTTGCGCACTCGTCTTACCGAGATTGCGCTGCGCGTTAATCGAGCTAATGTTGGTTTTGACTCTAAGACCCATTTCTATGCCTCCAGTTAAAATATATTAAAACAACATTGTTTTAATAAAAACATGGTCGGACTCATTAAAAAGATCTTTAGTAGAATTTAATATTTTTAAAAAAGATATGTTTGAATTCTCAACCCCCTAACGAGGATCATTGAAAAAACATTCAATTTTTTACTTTTGACAAAATTGGCAAAAAAACGTGGAGCGTCCGCCCTGGACCATGCGAACGACCGGGCGTTGACAGCGCAGACAGGGGCTTGATTCTTTGCCATAAACAGCGAGATTTTCTTGAAAGTACCCTGGCTTACCATCTCGATCGCGGTAGTCGCGAAACGTGGTGCCGCCAGCATCAATGGCTTCCTGCAGCACATCTTTGATTTGTGCTGCCAACTTTTTAAATTGCAAACGTGTTAATGCTTTTGCCGGTGTGCGAGGATCAAGTTTACACCGCCACAAAGATTCACAAGCGTAGATATTACCGACACCGACCACGACATCACTCGTCATCAAAAATTGTTTGATCGCCTGTGTTCGAGTGCGAGACGTGTCAAACAAATGACGCGCCAAATCGATGTTGTGATCGAGAGGTTCGACACCTAGTCGCGCTAAAAACGGATGCGTCGTCATCTCATGAGGTTCAAGACTAAACAAGCGACCAAAGCGTCGCGGGTCGACAAATCTAAATTCCACTCCGTGTTCTAATTGAAAAATTGCGTGAGTGTGTGGCGTCAATGCTTCGCCTGCGTGTGCAACAACAAACCGGCCACTCATGCCCAGGTGCACGCCGAGGGCGCCATACCTTGTTTGGATCAACATGTACTTACCGCGACGATTGACCGCAGTAACCAAGTTCCCACACAAGATTTCGAGAATCCGTTTTTTCGGAATAGGCTCACGAATATCTGATCGAAAGAACGTTACCTCTGTAATCAGCTTTCCTTCAAGTGTATCGCGAACACCACGAACAAGTGATTCGACTTCTGGTAACTCTGGCAAAACCAATCTCCAAACACTTTAGTTAGCGTTTGGCTTAGGTACCACCTTTAAAATAATTCGTCTAGATCGCTCTCGATTCCCGGGCAAAATCGTCGTTGATAGGGGTTCACTTTCTCCAAGCCCAATGGCGGTCACGCGATTTTCATCAAAGCCGAGTTCATCGATCAGATATTGACGAACCGTCAGAGCCCGCTGAAAGCTTTCGATCTGATTTAGATTAGAATCACCACGCTGGTCGGTGTGACCTTCGATCATAAGCATGCCGACTTTCATTCCAGCAAAGACTTGGCCCACCTCGCGAAGCTTTGTGCGACCGCTGATCGTCAGCTCAAAGGTTTCTGGGTTAGACTTTGGGTCTTCAAACAAAGAACTGTAAGTAACTGACATTTCAGGAGTAAGTACCTTAGCCGGAACAATCACCACTTTCTGAATGATGGCCAAATCACCTGCCATGACGTCACCATACACGCCGTAAATGGTTTTGCTTTCTGGGGTTCCCTGCTGAATCACCTCTGCTATCGTTTCATGCTCATAGACGGAGTTTGCTTTCAAAAGCCCTGTTTCAATGGGAGCCATTGCACCAGCCTTGGCAGGTCGTACTGCCCGGAATACCTCACCTGAAATCACACCCGAAGAACGCCCGGCTTCGATGACCACGAACCGAGCATCTGCTCCAGCCGAAAGATATCCGCGGATTTTGTGCGCCCCCGTTGCGGCCAGAGCCTGAGACGAAAAAATCATTGCGCCAGAAGAAACAACAGACAAGACAACAGACCAGATCGTTAAAGCTTTAAGCATAGATCATCGACCTCCAGGCAAAACGGGCGGGGTTTGTGTGATGGTTCGACACATTCTAAAAGACATTGAGGAGGGGGCCATAACCGACTGAAATCAATAGGCATCATGACTAAATGTGGGACTAGGTAAAAACTTCCTAGTAGCAACTTCGACCCTATTTCAAAACGAAAAACCTCTAGACTTCAAATAGCACGGCAGCGCCAAACATCAAAATCCCCACAAATTCACAGGCAATCCACAGCCGCGGGCGTCCACTGGGCAAACTCTTTTTAGACAGAGCTCTTGTTCACACCATAGGTGTCAGGTATAAACCATTAACCTTAAGATTACCGGAAAGGTCCCATCATGACCGACGGCTCCCGAATCAATCATTACAAGGACGCTGGTGTCGACAGTGAAAAAGGTGACGCACTGGTCGACTGGCTTCAATCAAAAAAGTCACCATTCATCCACCCGCGTGGGTTAGGAAGCGTGTCAGACGGAATCGGGGGCTTTGCTGGATTATTTTCTCTGGAGCTGTCTAAGTTTAAACGCCCAAGCCTCGTAGCTTCGACAGATGGCGTTGGTACAAAACTCTTACTAGGGCTCCAAGAAAACAAGTGCGAGACCCTCGGTCAAGATCTCGTTGGGATGTGCGTCAATGACCTCTACACCGTTGGCGCAACTCCATTATTTTTTCTTGACTATTACGCCACTGGCGCGTTGAACGAGGTGCAGTTTCGCGAAGTTTTAAGTTCCATTAAGTCTTCGTGCACCGCCTGCGGCATGGCCCTGCTTGGAGGAGAGACCGCAGAAATGCCAGGACTCTACGAGCGCGGTCACTTTGACCTTGCCGGGTTCGTTGTTGGTATCGTTGATGAAGAACATCGACTTGGGCCATCAAAAGTAAAGTCTGGTGACGTGTTAGTTTCCCTGGGGTCAAGCGGTTTTCATTCCAACGGATATTCTTTGATCAGAAAATGGCTAAGCGCCAAGCCGCGGCCTGACCTCACTGAAAAACTCATGGCACCGACAAAGCTTTATCATGCTGTGCCTGATCTTTGCTTGAGATTTAGCGATTCACTTCATGCTTTGGCAAATATCACAGGCGGTGGGATCTCTGGTAACCTACCTCGCGTTATGCCCGATAACTTAGACTGCACCATTGAGTGGTCAAACATACCAACACCACCGTGGATGACTGAATTTATCAAGTCAAACGGCTGCCATCCTTCCGACGTGGAGGAGGTGTTTAATCTCGGCGTAGGCATGATTGCCGTAGTTGCTGAGGCGCAGTCTGCCGAGTTTTTAGACGTTGCTCAAAAACTTCAGTTGGACGCCAGCATCTTAGGCCGAGTGGTCCCCGGCAACGGACCCTCGAGCGTGAAGTTTCGGTAGACAATGACGTCCATCGAAAAGATAAGGAATCAACCTCATGACGCAAACCCTCCACATCCTAAGTGCCGCTCAATTTGACCGGCCATTTTTAGAGCGAATTTATCATCTTACAAACCGCATCCGTCAATTTGACAAGAGTAAAGAAGGCCTCTTATACCTTCAAAGTCTTCTGCCTCACCGCCGCGCGATGTTGTACTTTACGCAGCCTTCAACACGCACGTTTTTATCGTTTCAAAGTGCGTGTCATATTCTTGGCATCAAAAACTCGGAGATTCGCGACACATCGACCAGTTCCGAGATGAAGGGCGAGTCTATTGAAGACTCCTTACGCACCTTTAGTTCATACGTCGATCTCATCATCATGCGTTCGCCAGTGCGCGGTTTATGTGACAAGATTGCAAAGCTTCTCGATCAAAGTGATAGACCAATTCCTATTATCAACGCCGGTAGCGGGCCGGACGAACATCCGACCCAAGCCGTTTTAGACATCTACACACTTCAGCGAAGTTTTATCGAGCTTGGCGGCATTGATGGAAAAACCATTTGCATGGTAGGAGATTTAAAACGTGGACGAACGGTGCGCAGCTTAGCGCGACTTTTGACACTATTTTCAAACACTAAACTGATCTTTGCATCGCCGGAACCTTTTCGTATCGAAGATGACTTGCGCCAGTTTCTCCGCCAGGCAAAAACTGAATTTGTTGAAACCGACAAGTTTCAAGATGCGATTGCACAAAGTGACGCAATATATATGACACGGATTCAAGATGAATATGATGTTAGCACTGGAGATTCCTCAAAGGTTGACTCTTCTGCCTTTTGCCTGAAGCAATCCCATCTTAAACTGCTTAAGCCGACGTCAGTCATCATGCACCCTTTGCCGCGTCGCAATGAACTGGACCCAGCCATTGACCATGACCCTCGCGCAAAGTATTGGCGGCAGGAACGTAACGGCATGTGGACGCGGGTAGCGCTTATGACCGTCTTATTGGGTGTTGATGAAAAAATTTTATTGCCGGAGCTGTAAACCTTGACGAATCTACAAACAATCCGTGTGGCCATTGTGAGTGTCACAGCCACATCAGATAAGCCAAAAAACATTGCACAGGCATTTTCTCAGGCAGAGACCGCCGTAGGCTTTGGCGCAGACTGGATTGCGCTGCCAGAGATGTTTGCATTTCACGGACCCTACGCCGATCTTTGGGAGCAGGCTGAATTTGAGGATGGCCCTCTTAATCAAAGGATCGCCGCATTTGCAAAGCAACACCAGGTGGTGGTCTTTGCCGGTAGTGTAGGAGAGCGTCCGAAGGGATCTGTCGGGGGTAAGGTCTATAACACGCAATATGTTTTTGGACGACAGGGAGAACTCATAGGGAAATATCGTAAAACTCATCTTTTTAACCTCAAAGATCCGACGGGAAAACCCCTTTACTGCGAAAGTGACGGTTACTTGGCAGGCGACACCTTAACCACAGCCGTGATTGATGGTTGGCGTGTTGGTCTCGCGACTTGTTATGATCTGCGTTTTCCTGATTTATTTTCATCTCTGGCAAAGCCGGCAAGCCTCGATTGCCTCATCATTCCATCAGCATTCACACAACAAACGGGGATGTATCACTGGGAGTTGTTAGTCCGCGCTCGTGCCGTCGAAAACTTGTGCTACGTCATTGCTGCAAATCAAGTGGGTATCCATAGCCCCGGCAAACAAAGTTACGGTCACGGCATTCTCGTTGATCCTTGGGGTACTGTTTTAGCAGATACGGGGCATTTACCTGGGGTGGCCATCGGCCACATGGCTAAAGATCGAGTGACGTCATGCCGAGCTCAACTTCCGGCCATTGACAATCGTCGCCCGGACGTCTACACCTGAGCACCTATGGCAAATGCAATCGAACTCTCTTTCGTCAATGGTCTAGCTGGAGACCCTGCAGTAAACATCTACTTTAAGCAAAGTGGCGAAAGTCTTCTATTTGATGCAGGCCATCTCGAATCGTTGTCAAGCCGCGATATCCTAAAGATCAAGGTGATTGCCATAAGTCACACACACATTGATCATTTCGTGGGATTTGACAAAATTATCCGAACAAATGTACCACATTTCCGCACCCCAGAAGTGGTAGGCCCTGAGGGCATTATTAAAAACATTCAAGGAAAACTTGCGGCCTACACGTGGAATCTTTTGGATCCAGATCAGGTGAACTTTATAGTACACGAGGTCAAACATGACGGCTCGGTGACGTCGGTCCGTCTATCTAATTCCAACGATTTTCAGGCTGAAATCTTGCCAATCTCTTCGCCTCATGCCCGAGGCAAAGACTCTGTCGTCTCCATTCCCTTATCTCATGCCCCTTATATGTTATCGGCTGTTTATGTAGACCATGGAATGCCGGTGCTGGCCTATCGCCTGCAGCTACCCACGGCTCTTGTTGTTAATAAACAAGAACTTGAAGCATCAGGTCTAACACCTGGCCCATGGATTTCAGAACTCCAATCAAGAGCTTCCCGAGACGATCTGACAGGAGTGATTGCAGTTGATGGGATCAACATGAGTGCCAAAGATCTCTCAGCAACATTACTGAGTCCACGCCAAGGGGACAGTGTTATTTATGTTACGGACATGGTGTTTAGCGAAAAAAACTTAACACAACTAAAAAAACTATCCCCAGACCCTACAGACATCCTCGTGTGCGAAGCAAATTATCGCCACGAGCATCGCCAGCGCGCTCATGACAAGTATCATCTCACCACCCGGCAGGCTGCTCTCATTGCTGCGCATCTGCAGGTCCGTACCTTGGAAATCTTTCACATATCAAACGTCTACGGCGGCGACGTAGAGACGAGCCTTTCTGAATCACAGAAAGCGCTGGACCAATTTCGTCAACTTGATGCCAAGTCCCTATGGACAAAAGCCTCGGAGGAATTCCCAGGCTATGTCAATAAATCATAGAAATCATTGGCTTATAGAAATTTCAAAATAACCAAAACCAAGGCCCAAGCTAAACATTGGCCGCAAGCATCCGAAGCCTTAAAAACTGTCGGCACCTTGCTTCGAAGCGACACCCGGCCAGTCTCCACAGTAACCTTCACCTAGGAACATCCGCCAGATGAGTGCAAAACTGGAAAACCTCGAAAGAACCATTCTCGAACTCGGCGCTGAAATTTACCAAGTCAAACATCGTATGGAAGAGGTTGAAAAACACAACAATCAATATCAACAAGTCTTTATAAGTCTCAAAAAGCTCCTCGACGAAAAGGGCATCATCTCCACGGAAGACTTTGAAGAATGTATCGATTTGGACAAAATCCTACGCCTTCAAACGTCCCACAACTCTGAACTCATGTCAGCGCTCAGTGACGATTTAAAAAAGGTCGTAAACTAGCTCCGCCTCACCGAGCAAACCTTGCTCACGGGTCTCGAGCCTAACCACCTAGCTAGTCCAACAACTAAATCCAACAGTATGCGCTTTTATTGGGCGCGCCGCGTAGAAAATTCCGCGACGCCGCTGCGCGGCGTATCTTCTCCCCTACAACCAGCACCGCGCAACCCCTCCTGCCGGCACCTGCCGGCACCTGCCGCCACGCCGTCGCTGAAGCGACCTGGCTTCCGCGGCTACGGGCCGCCGTCGGGCCGCGCTCGTCCTCTACAAACTACAAAAATCTAACACCTAAACCCTAACACTCCACCGAGGCCCCTGCCCCTTAAAAGGGGCAGGGCGGCTCCGGTGTTCGCTCATAACTCAAGCCAAGGGTAACAGGGTACAAGGGTCAAGGGTTAGTCCTCAGAAGGCGGAACCCA
>JBIKKO010000176.1:0-6895 GCA_044360315.1 Oligoflexales bacterium | reverse complement strand
TGTTCTTCCTCTTCCCATTGGGGGGAGATGACTTTTTTATTGGTTTTGGCTTTTTTGGACTGATGTTTCATGAATTGATTATAGCGGCTTTTGCTGGGGATTTGTACTCCGTATTGGGATGGACCGGTAGGGGTATGACGTCGGCTTTGGTGATTTTGGGAACAAACGCATCTTTCACTAAAATGCTGTGGGCTCCGCTACTGCTTTGAAGTTTACCAGTAACACAAAGAAAAGACTGCCCCGATATCTTAGAGCCGATCCTCTGGATGGTTTCGGGGGTCAATGCAAGATTAAAAAATCCAGTTTCGTCTTCAAGAGTTATAAACATCATACCGTTGGCGCTGGGTGGTCTTTGTTGGATTAAAATCATTCCAAAGACCGTAATGATTTGATTTGGTATAAGGTCAACAATGTCTTTAGCTTTCTTGAGTTTTGTTGAAGAAAATTCGTAACACCAGGCCTCCTCGCGTACATATTGTGCTGGATGAGCATATAAGCAGGTCTGAAAGCTTGAAATGTCTTGTTGAATTGACTCTTCGCGAGTTTCTTCTGGGAAACGAGATCCAAGATCGAGATCTTCAAGCCATGCTGAATGGGGTGCTGCAGCGGCAATCCACACAGCAGAGCGCCGAGTGAGTCCAAAGACGGCAAAGCTGTTTGCGGCAGCTAGTGCTGTAAGATCATGTTTTGGAATTTTAGTATGTTGAAGGAAGGCCTCCCAGGACACCCAAGACCCAACTCGTTTTCTGTTGTGTTCAATCTGCTTTCCTGAGCTTTTTGATAGTCCAGAGATCATTCGTAGTCCCAAGCGGATTGCAAAATCTCGTGTATGCCCCGGAGATAGAGGCTCAAGTGTGCAGTCCCAATTTGACTGATTGATACAAATAGGAAGTACAGCAATGGCTTGTCTACGAGCAGCTTGAATGAGTGCGTGAGGTGAATAAAATCCCATTGGTTGAGAATTTAATAATGATGTAAAAAATGCAGCTGGATAGTGGCACTTAAGGTATGCAGAAGCATAAGCAAGTAGTGCAAATGATACAGAATGAGACTCAGGGAAACCATACTCGGCAAATCCTTTCATTTGGGCTAAGATTGCCTCAGCGAATTCTACGGATATCCCGTTTTTTTGCATACCAGAGGCCAGTTTCTCTAGCCAGGGGTTTATATCCCCACGCATCGACCAGGCTCCCATGTTTTTTCGAAGTTCATTAGCCTCACCAGGGCTAAAGTCGCCAATGGCCATGGCGATACGCATAACTTGTTCCTGAAAGATGGGAATTCCTAGGGTGCGGTGTAATATGGGTCTTAGGCGCTCATCAGGGTAGGTTATTGGTTCTAACCCATGCCGACGTCGCAGGAATGGATGTACCATGCCGCCTTGGATTGGTCCGGGACGGATAATCGCAACTTCGATGACTAAGTCATAGAAAGTCCGCGGTTTGAGTTTAGGTAGCATGGACATTTGGGCGCGTGATTCAATCTGAAATGTGCCGACTGTATCCGCGCGTTGTATCATTTTATAGGTAGAAGGATCCTCCTGGGGAATACTGGCTAATGTTAAAGGCTGTTGGTATTGGCTTGAGATCAAATGTAGTGATTTACGAATAGCTGATAGCATACCAAGAGCAAGAATATCGATTTTAAAAAATCCAAGATCTTCAATGTCATCTTTGCACCATTGAATGACGGTTCGTCCCTCCATCGTAGCTGGTTCTTGAGGCACAAGCTGCCAAAGTGGGCGATCAGTGATCATGAAACCACCAGAATGTATTCCTAGATGGCGAGGGAAGCCTTTGAGGTCATTGGTTAGTTCCAGCCATAGGTTCCATGGCAGGTGTTTCAGAGAAGAGTCAGCCTTAAGATGGGATATAACCTCTGTCAGGGTGCTTCCAGCATTGACCCGAGACGTCAGAAATTCGCTAGCTGCACTTAGAAGATGATCTGGGATACCCAAAGCTTTTCCACAGGCACGGAGTGCGCCTTTTTTCCGAAATGTTATGACGTTAGCCACCATGGCTGATTTTTCACGGCCATAGCGTTTGTAGATATATTGAATCACCTCTTCACGGCGTTCATGTTCAAAGTCCACGTCAATGTCAGGCGGATCGCCGCGTTCGACGCTCATAAAACGTTCAAACAAAAGATCAAACTTCATTGGATCAACGGCTGTGACGCCTAAAACAAAGCAAACAGCAGAATTTGCGGCAGATCCTCTGCCCTGACATAGTATTCCTTGCCGTCTTGCCCAAGCGACGATATCCCAGACAGTTAAAAAGTAATCGGCAAAACCAAGGGTCTCGATGAGTTGTAGTTCATGCTCTATGAGTGAGCGGATTTTCGGTGGGAGTGGGTGTCCATAGTGCTCGTGTGCTCCAGACCATGTCAGTGCGGTTAGGTAAGACTGAGCGGTATGTCCTGGGGGAATCATCTCTTTGGGATATCTATAACGAAGTTCAGAAAATGAGAAATGACAACGCTCTGCGAGGAGCTTTGAGTTGTTGATCGCTTGATCACGTAAAGGGAATCTTTGAAATCTTTTGTAGATATCTTGAACAGGTATGAGTGAACGTTCGTCGTTGACAAACGTATGGGCAACAGCTTTATCAAGGGTCAAATTGTTGCGAATTGCAGCAAGCGTGTCGCATAATTTTTTACGAGATCGGTCGTGCATAAATGGATCTAATGAAATTAGCGGCCTTAGATCCAACGCTTTTTGAACGTGCATAGCCTTTTTCATCCAGATATCTTCGGATGTCGATAGATGGCAGCTAAATGCCATAAAGGTTTCATCTGGTCCGAATAAGTCTTTTATGATTTTGCATTGCTTTTCCCAAGCAGAAGGGTCTGTCCGCAGTAATCCGCGCATCGGAATGATGGCGCTCAGGTCAATTAGATCGTCTTTAGACAGCTGTGTTAAATTCAAATGTGCATTGTGTTTGCCGCCTTGATGCGTCTTTGTTAGAAGTTTGCAGAGATTGCCATATCCCAGGCTGGAGCGAGCAATGATGGCTAGCGTGTTTTGTTGAATGATGGGTTCATGATGATCTAGAGTAAGATGAATTTCGGCTCCATAAAATAGACAAGGTCTTGTCTTTTCATCCATTGATTTCCAGTGCCGATATGTTCGTGCGAGTCCATAGGCACCATCAAAGTCACAGATGGCTAGGCCATTGTAATGATATGCCTCAGCAGTGTTTAGGACTTCATGTGGGTGAGAAGCTCCATAAAGGAAGCTGAAATTAGTATGAGCGAGCCATTCAATCCAATGAAGATTTTCATCTTTAACCATAGATGCCATGGAGACACAAACTCCCGTCGTCATTCTGAAAAACCCATTGTAGAAGTCCATCGTCCGTCATTCGTACATAGTAGTTGCGACAGACACCTCGTGTTGATAGCGAGGTATCGGTCCACCATGACGTTGCAAGGCGTTCACAGAAGATCATCCCTGATGATTGCGCTTTGCTAACAATTGGTTCTGGATGCTCGAAGATAAACAGTGGTCGGCGTTGATTCATGATAAGCCTCGCAAGGTACCCAGAGGGTACGTTTAACAGTTCGTTGACATGGTGGTCTTGTGTTTCTTCATAAGATCGCTCGGGAGTCCAGTGATCTGTTGGGCTGTAGCTAATGAGCGGGATAGGAAGTGAGTTTTCTAGATCGCGTAGTTTTGTGTTTTCCGTACAAATTTCGTCCTTGAATAGGCTACGCGTACTTGGAGGAATGACCAGCCGTTCGGTCAAACGAATCGTCCATTCAGTGATAGCATCGTCTGTTATATATGTCTCACCTTCTGTGGGGTGCTTTTGTCTTGATTTTTGTGCGTTTGACCAAGAATAGAATGCCTGGAGCAGTGCTGTCTTGTGGTGGCCGGTTTCACGGTGGAGGGCGTGCGGATGGCGGAACAAGACGGGGATGCTTAGGGAGGGGCTGCAAGAAAAGGACAGCACCCACTCCAGGCTCACAACTCGCTCACTGGAAGTCCAGCAATTGAGATTGCAGATTTTATCAAAATCCTCGCAAAGTAAGGGTGCAATGTGCTCCCAGTTGCGAAGAGAAGGCTCAAGGTAACGGTTAATCGTGGGCGTCTCCTTGGTTATAAAGCTTTGCCATGGGAACGCGTCGATTAAGTGCTCATCTAATGTGGATTTGTTTTTAATCCATGTCCAATCCCATGCCTTAGCGATCAGGCGACCAAATCGTCGCTGCATCGCAGTTGACTCTACGTCAGCCATTTGTGCTATATGCGTCATGTGCATGCGTTCGATTGTTTTATTTATTGATGAGAACGATACGGGTGCCGTCTTGGATTGTCCATCAGCGAGCCGGTCTCGTAGTTTGCGGCATAGTTCTAGCCATTCGTTCCAGGTCGCGTCGTGTAGGATTTTTCGACCAAGGTGACTTTGGACATCCAAAAATTTGATACTGTTACGTTTCGACATAACGGATAGAGCCAGTAGCGCCCGCCAAGGATGATCAGCGATGGCTATATTCTTAGAGGGGTGAGTTAGGCTGTCAAGACGCGCAGATAAGAATTCAGTTAGAGATAAGTTGTGCTCGTTTGCAATGTGTGTCCAATATTGAGTAACTGGAGCAAGATCAAGAATGTATGTGTCGGTATCCCATTGCATGACTCGGGGTGTGATTTCCATAAAATCTCCGCCATCCGGCGCATCCGTGTTAACAGCCATGAAGTAGCTGTTAGTGGATGCGCCAGACAGTGCGGATGTAAAGGGGAGGATGGAGGAAACCATGATCATACCTATATTTAATGAACCAAGCCAAACCATCGAAAAAATGTCACACGTCTAGTTTGAAGTTTGGATGCTGAAAAAATGATGAGATTTTTAGTGATCGACAGAAGCCGCGAACAGGGGTGATCTCAAGGACGTTTTGATGTGGAGGCCTCCAAATGTTTAGGCGAAATCTGGCCGCCGTATTAGAATCTCTCGGATCGAGAAAGCCATCACGGGCGACCATGATAATTTTGCGATGTTGACGGGCGCATTGGGCTAAAAAAACGTGATCATCGGACTTAAGTGGAGCTGGATGATCGATAATGATAACTCGGAAGAGATCACTCAAAAATGCATGCTTAAGGTCGCTTACTGGTGACGCGGACCAGGCAAAGCGCAGGTGCTGCAGATCGGCGCCCAGGGCCTGCCATGCTGGAGGGTACACTGCGGGCTGCTGCCTTGCAGAGATCCACAAACACCAATGCTTCTGACCGTCGCAAGCTCCTGAGCTTGCGCTGGCTATAAATTGGACTAATAGTCTTCTCCCTCCGTTGCCGAATGGGATACCCATCTCCAGGAGCGTTCCAAAAGCTAAGCCACCATTGAATAATTCGTCCAAAGCGTTGATTCCAAAGCATAATTTAACCTCCTGAAGGTTGGTTGCATGTGCTGCGGCTGGGGCCTGCAGGGTTTGATTATGGTTGCCGCTTGCAGTTCGTATGCGGTTATCAGACAATAGTTTTTGAAGCTGAGCGGCTGCCATAAAGGACTCCATACCATACAAATGTATGGTATTACGGTTCGCCTCCCGTTGTCAAGTCTTGTTGATTTAAATTATCACGATGGTTGTTGAGAGCTTTCTTATTGGGAAAAATTTACAGTAAGTGCGTGTCATCCGTTGTTGCGTCGCGGCGTTGAGGATGGTAGCGATGAAGCCTATGATAAGCAGACTGTATAAAAATAAGGCAGACCTTGCGTGGATCTATGAGGCTATCCCTTCACAGGAGCATCGGCTGCTTGCTCGTCCTATTCGAGTACTCACGCCAACGATCGATGCTGCAGGCTTCAATGCTCCCATCAAAAAGTTACATGAGGAGCTACGCAGCAAGCATCTTACGCATGTGAAGATTGAAGCCTATTTTGGTGACGAATGGTTTTGTCCCGCAGGATCAACGGCCATTGCAATACCGTTTTGGTTAGCGAACGCACGCCTAAAGAGAATAGAAAAAAAGCTTATGGGTCATGTCGAAGGTGGGTCGGCAGACGAGTTTATGCGTTTACTGCGTCATGAGGCTGGGCACTGTATTGAGCATGCGTATAGATTATCAAAGCGCAGGGATTGGCGGATCGTCTTTGGTAATCCCAACAAGACCTATAACCCGGATTCTGTTCAAACGGTTTCGTCTCACCCGGACTATGTTATAAACTTACCCGGTGGATACGCCCAAACGCATCCAGAGGAGGATTTTGCTGAAACGTTTGCCGTGTGGCTTAATCCTCAGGAACGCTGGAAGAAATTTTATTCTAAATTTCCCGTGGCACTACAGAAAATTCTATTTGTTGACAATTTGATGAAAGAAATTTCAGTGCAACAACCAAAGTCAGTTTCAACAGATATGATATGTAACGCGCGTCGCATGCGACGCACCTTGGCAAGTTACTATCATCAACGAATCAGATCACAGAATTTAAATTGAGTTTCTTAACGTCTATATACTTTTGATTTTACCTAGCAGACCGCATCATGGATGAAATCGATGGTTCGAATTCCTTGTGCTCCAATCCTTATGGTGTGATGACTGGGTCTCAAAAAGTGTCAAGTCTTTGACGTTTCATTTGCTTTGTCATGTCCTTTTTGGCCGAAGCAGTTTGGTGACGTCTTGTCTTGTGCGCTAATCACGGCTTGGTCGAGTTCAGATCAAGGTACTTTTGAAGTTGGGCGAGATGATCCGATCTGTCGTCTCCCAAAACTTCCTGCACGGTGATACATTTAAGTCGGGGCTATTATGTTATAATATAAATATATAGCCTATTTGTATTCGGTATTCGACCAAAGCACAGTCTTGGGATCTATTGCTATGGTGTTGACAGAGACTTCGCAACTTCGAAGCGTGGATGCTGTGTTTAAGCGTGAGAGCGGCATCATCTCGAGTCAC
>JBIKKO010000175.1:0-6942 GCA_044360315.1 Oligoflexales bacterium | reverse complement strand
TCGTATAAACGGGACCTGGCCAGCGGTTTAGCATAAATGGCAATGCCCCAATGTGGTCTTCATGGCCATGGGTTATGATGTAGGCGTAAACCCCCCCAAACTGTTCGATCCACGCATCCATGTTGGGGAATAGGGATTCAACGCCTAATTTACTTGAGTCAGGGAAGCTGATACCAGCATCAACGAGATAAAGGCGATCCTCGCAAATGTATCCGGTCATGTTCATGCCGAATTCACCGCAGCCGCCAAAAGGGATGATGCGAATGGCGTTTGGCTCAAAAAATGTAATTGAAGGGTTTTCCATAGGTACTTTCTGCGGGGCGCATTAGAGGGTCGAGCAGTACATTATCCTTTGTCACGGTAGAACTCAAACGGATAGCGTACTTCGACACTGCCTCCTTTGGGTTTAGGGAACTTCCAGTTAGCAATTTTGTCGTGGACACATTTGACAAGTTCGTCATCTTTGATCGAGCTCTGTAAAAGATCGAGGTCAGTGATTTGACCCGTAGTATTAATCAACCATCGCCACTCCATGGTCCCTTTAGCAGCTTGGTTACGACGGAGTGCCAATTCGTAACAAAGGCGTAACTGATAGCGGCCAGCATTAACCGTCTTTTCTACGAGAGCAGGCTCTAATCGGCCGGCCATGGGTTCGATGATGGTAGGTTCGTCGCGCTGCGGAGCGCCCCAAACGGAGGCTTTGAGGGCAGCGATTTTAATGCTTTTATCCAGTTGTGTATCTTCGTCGCCTAGCCATGTGAGCCCAGCTTGACTGACAGGAGCCCCCGCTGCTGTTTCGCAGCATTCCACCGGCCCAAAGATTAAACGCTGTTTTCCAAATAGACCCATCTGCGCTAACGCTGCTTTGGCTGCGCTGGTCTCTGCCAGGCTTCGCTGCATTTTATCGTCACTCTCAATGCCTAGGTAGCCCTGCGCGATTTTCTCAAAGGCCTGATTTGTTGGTTTTTCGGTGTCTTCTTCTTTGGTTAGTCCTAGATCCTTGTCAAACTCGTCAGCAACGGCCACTCGCCTGCGCGCATTGTCTTGAGCCGAGGACGAATAGATGGAAATTTTATCGAGGATACGAAGAATTTTTCCATCTAAGGTTTCTCCCCTTGCCGTGGGCATGGTGAGAATACTCTGCCCCGGACGAGCAGCGCTTAGGGCTGACTCTTGCTGGGCCTCAGCTGTGGTGATGTGTTTTCGTTGCTCAGCAAATAAATTTTGATACTCGCTAATTGTCGTCGGAAAGAGCATCGTATGGTTTGGATCTCCCTGTCCAAAACCAAGGGTTTGAGCGAATTCCGTATAAAAATTCCAAACATTTTGCAGGTAATTAAAGCGGTCTAGTGAAAACTGAATAACGTTGGGACCGTCTGCTAAATATTTTTGTGAAATAAAAGGTTGTAATGTGACATCAGGCA
Organism: Oligoflexales bacterium; assembly: GCA_044360315.1. Classification (GTDB taxonomy): domain Bacteria; phylum Bdellovibrionota_B; class Oligoflexia; order Oligoflexales; family RGVZ01; genus CAMDKS01. The sequence continues at coordinate 5,518 of JBIKKO010000175.1, read as the reverse complement.
CTTCGGCGATGGTCTTATAACGATCATCGTCTCGTGACATCAGAGTTGATCTTGCGCCAAGTGTAATTACACCAGAAGCTACCATCGCCACACCGAGCGCAATCCACTCAGCACGACGATCAGCGAGCAGTGATAGCGGCGAGGCGATGTATCCTGAAGCCGTTTTAACGCGTGACATTTGCTTGTTAAGAGGTGGCCCAACTCGAATAACGATAGACATATCGTCTAAGCGAAGGCTGGCGGAAGTTCCAGGTCCTATTTCAAAGATTTTTCTTGAGGGTTTCAAAGCGTTGAGATTATAGCTACCACGTTCATTGGCGATGACGCCATTCCAAGGGATGTTCGGGTTTAAAATAAGCCCGGACCGGGTTTTGCGGATAATTTCGAGTTGGTCCCATCTTGGCCAAACGCTGGAGCTGATCTCAGACCCATAACTTTTTCCAGCGGTTACACTTCGCGCCTTTTTTAGCGGCTTCGTGTATGAGCCAAGCTCGGCCCCGCCCCAGTATACTGTGACGTTTAGCTCAAATTTGGAATTTTTTGTATAGCCCATATTGTTTGGCTCCACACCTTACCGCAGCATTCTGGTTTCAATACCAACTCTAGAAACACCAACACCGGCCAGTGCGTAAATGATGGGACGCACATGATGAAATGTTAAACTTTGATCGACTGATAATGCGACCAAGCTATCCGATGAATGAAGCTGACCTTTAAGCACTACACTCTTAACGAGAGCCTCTACTTTGCTGTTAAGCATTTTTGAGAGATTTTGCAGGTCATCCTTAGACGGTCCTGATAGTGGCCATTTCATTTTCTCACCATCAGCAGTCGTTATGATAAGCTCGCCGTCTAGGGATCCAATGCTGAGCCAAAGTCCGTATCGGTCATCAAGACTTGCGTCATGAACAAATGGTTTGCCGACCTCAAACAACCGGGTGGTTGTTTCGAGACTAACAAACATAACAAGAACAGCTGCTGCCACAAAAGGAATGATGACAAATGACACTTTAAATGACGGATCTTCTGACAGTCTCTCTTTTACTCGTGAAAAGGCAAAGACAGCTTTTTCAAGTTTTCGAGCCATCACATGAGCCCTCCAGCAACCATGACATGGCTAAATTTTTTCGATGAGCGCAAGATTTCTGTCACTCCTGCAAACACAGCGACTGGGACTTCGGGATCTGGGATAACGATCACGAGTTTGTCATGACGTACGTTGCGCCGTCGCAGTCGGTCATCGGACCATTCTGCAAACTGCTTTAAAAGAGTGTCGACTTGTGGTGATCCGCCAATATGCGGCACGACGAATTTGTTCCGGATGTCATCACGCTGAGTCGTAAATGCGGCGAGGTCTCCAAAAACCATGTCTTTCACCGAGACTCCGATGACAAGAGTGTTTGGGCTAATTACATTGGATGTACTCTCACGAAACGAATGCAGGCCTTTATCCTCAAGATGAACAAGGGCGGCAGGAATATCAATGGGTATGAGCCCATAGGATCCGCCGATTGCTATGACTCTGGTCGCATACATAATAAAAACACTCAAACAACAAATAACGAGCGTCAAAAGAGCCGATTCATTCAAGACCGGATCAGATAATCTCTTCTTCGTCTTTAAGATCTTGAAGTTTAGTGTCGTTTGTTGCGATGGCATCACTTGTAGCTCCCTGAATGTTTTGTGCCTGGGGTGATGGTGTCATGACGTCGTTAGAGCTTACACTTGGGGCTGGCTCTTGCATCGTTACAGGCATCGACATTGGCATAACGCTAGCAACTTCGGCCGGTACCAGCATGTTGCCAAGAACGGTAACTCCGTAGTGCATTTTTTCTGTGAGACGGATTGCCATGCCTTTGACAAGGTAATACCCAACCAAAATGATCATACTCAATAGCACGCCGAATGCTGCAGGGTTCAGTGATCGTGCGACTTCACTACCTAAGCTAGCTTGTTTTTGTGCAGTATCGAGCACGCTTACCGCGTGGAACGTGTTCCATAGGGAATCAATGGCTCCAAGAACACCTGCTAGCATAATCAGGGTTGAAAGAGCCAACAGCGCGCCAACTCTAGCCTCAATCCTTGGCAAGAAATCAATGGTTTCTTCTTCGATCGTGCCGCGGATGGTTGTCGGATCGGTTTCTGCGGCCTCGAGGGCTCGCCGTGCGATTCCCGGGAGGGACGTGGTGCTGACGCTTTTGCAGAAACTTAAGGCTCGGCTTGTGTCTTCGCTTGAAAGAAGTTTTCTGAGATTTGTCAGGAACTTATTAAAATCAACATGATAGACAAGCTGAAGCATGATGATCCGTTCAAAAATAATGGCGGTCGCTAGAAAACCTAAAAAAAGCATCAGCGTCAAATAGGTGTTGCCACGCTGAAAGCTGGCCGCAATCTCTCCAAACATTGTTCCCCCCCTTACATCGAGTTATGACTCGAGTAATATTACCTTATTTAATTGTAGCGTGAGCTTTGCGCAGGAACAAATGATCGATCATTGGATAAATCCGAAAATTCGGCCATTTGCTCGGTTAATTCCAAAAGATCTCTACGCATAACAAATTTTCGTTCCCAGGATAGTTTTGCAGTAAATCGGGCGATGCGTGTGTGACCTGATCGATAACAAACGGGGCGTCCGTTGACTCCATTGTCTAGCCTTGTGATAATAGTGGGAGAATTTCCTGTGTTCGCACAGAGTGTGACTAATGGTCGCCATTACAGTCTTCGATTTAGCAAGGACTATCGAAAAGGATGTTTTAAATCAAAGATGGGAGTTGGCCAGAGGCTCAAGAATGTTGGAATACTTGGGCCATTATTTGTCGAGGATGGACCTCAATCAAAATTGGATTCCCGTTCTGGTACTATGAGGGTCGAAACCAATAACGGAGACCATCGTTTTGTGATTAAGTTTGCTAGAAATGAAATCTATGAGTTTGGTTACTACGGCGAATTTAAGGATAACAATGATACAGAGGAGGGTGCACCTGTGCCGGAAATTAAATGCCTACAACCTGCAGGTTCACTTCCACCGATTACGACTAAATCGGGGTACCGCTAAGAGTGTGTAGCCACGCCAGATGTCCTATGGATCGATATCACGATCATGGCTCAGTCATTTTAGTCGTCGCCAGGCTTTGGCAACGTGGTGTTTCTTTGGGTGCTGGTTTTTTGTGTGAGTCTTCCGGAGTTCCAGGCTTTTGCGAAGGCTAAGACAACGTCTGGATCGAAGAGCTCCTTGTCACCTGCAAGGCGTTCAACGGCCTCGGACTCATCAATAAATCCGCTGTAAGATCTTCCGCTAACCATAGCATCAAAGACGTCGGCAACAGCAACAATACGCCCGAAAAAGGGAATGTCTTCACCAGCCAATCCATCAGGATAGCCAGATCCATCCCACTTTTCATGATGATATTTGATGCCTGAGATAAAGCGTTTAACATTTGGTAAATGGGAGACAATGTTTGCCCCAATGACCGGGTGCTGCTTCATTTCTTCGTATTCATCGGGATTAAGAAGGGCCGCCTTACGAAGAATAGCGTCAGGTATGCCGATCTTCCCAATATCATGACAAAGGGCACTCATGAGGAGTAGTTTCTTTACGTCTCTGTCTAAATTCATCTCTTCAGCAATGGCTAGTGAGTAGCGGCTTACTCGTTCCGAGTGACCATGGGTATAGGTGTCCTTGGCTTCGAGGGTTGCGATCATGGCTTCGATCATTCCCACGCTGTAATTGTCGAGATCTTGCCGCAGGGAGAACGCGTCGATCGACGGTGCAGAGCGCTCGATGAGAAACCGAATGGCCGCCATGACGTCGGGTGTCGGGGGGGCTAGAATGTTGTCAACTTCGAGGTGCAAAAGCCCTAACAGTTCACCATGGTGTGTCATCGGTAGTATAATACGATGGCGTGCAATGTGGGTGGTAGCAGTGTGAATTGGGCTAAGAATAATGCCTTGTTTGCGCGCAATCACACTTTCTACGGCCCGTTTTGAAAATATAAATCTGACAGCTTTACCGGAGTGCCGTGTTGCCATCGGAATGAGCTTGCGGCTTGGGCGATTCCAAAAAAACATCACCGAACGGGACGCGTCTGCGAAAATCCCATGAACGCCTTTTAAAAGGCTGGCACAGCACTCTTTTAACCCATCTGCTGTCAGTACATTAGAATGAGCCTCAAAAACCTTGTTAAGAAATTCTGCCGTCAAACTAATAGAGCTTAGCTCCAAATCTGGGCCAAGACGACGGGCCTGAGGAATCACCTCTCCTAAGGCTGCGTCAGCAATATCAAGAGGGCCACCGATTTCATCAAAGTCTGCACCCGTTGGTACTTGATCAAAATCTAAAAGCTCTGTGACAACATCAACGGAGGCTTCAGGCGTAAGAAATACGATCTCCGTATCGCCGATAAGGATCTTATCCCCGCTATTTATGACCGAATTCGAAACTTTGTCACCGTTTAGCCACGTTCCATTTTTGCTTTGCAGATCTTCAAGTATATAGAGCTGATCTCGTTTTTTTATGCGAGCATGATGGCGACTTACGCTGGTGTCATCAATCGGAATGATCGACGAGGCATCCCGACCGATGGTGGCAGGCCATTGGACGATGGTAATCCGTCGACCTGCTTGTTTGCCCCTTGTCAAAATTGCTATGGCCACGTCGACATCCTTAACTTTGTTGGGCTGACGTCAGAGTTTTTGATCTCAGCCCCATCGCTAAACAGGCTTATCCATGTGGGTGTTTCGGGATAAAACCAAAAAGATTGAGGGTCGTTCCTTTATAAAACCTCTCTTAGACGGGAATGTTCATCAATGATAACAGGGTCGTAGCACGATTGTTCCGACCAAGCCTAACTGCGCTAACAGGCCAAGGTGTTGACTAGATGCTTGACACTGTCTAGCCGGATTTGAGACGGGTTTAACGGGCATAAGTGTCATTTCAGGGTCTTACCGTTGGCACGTTTTCTGCAAAGTTAAATGTGTAATCAACAGATTGGTTTTTTAACAAAGGAGGATCCATGAGATTACTAGCAGTGGCTTTAGTTGCAAGTTTAATGAGTATGTTTAGCGTGGCAAAAGCAGATGAGCAGTCCAGGATTGATAGTTTGAACCGACGAGCATTTGCGCTAGAAGAAGGTGCTCAGAAATGGCTAACTATCAATACTCGAGTTCGAGCGGAGCGTGACGCTGCGCATAGGCGTATTGTTGCTGTACTGAACTTGACTGATGCCAAAAGAGGTCTATGTTACGTTGACTATGATTTAGGTGAGTTTAATGCTATCCGCGATGGACTTGATAGGCTCTCGGAAAGATTGGAAGAATTCACGGCTTTAGAGCAACAAATAAAGTCCATCTTGCGTGAATATGAAGCGTTAAGTTCTCCCGATGGGTTAGATCGTGCTCGAGATGGTTACAGGATACTTTTCCCATTGGTAGAGCTTAACGCCACCGTTTCTCAGCTGCTGGACATATCGACTCAGATACAACAGCTTGTCGCACGCCTAGACTTCCTGGAATTTACAGC
>JBIKKO010000174.1:0-6960 GCA_044360315.1 Oligoflexales bacterium | reverse complement strand
CCCGTCAAGACTGGGCGCTACCCATGGTACCTGCTGTTCCCGGGTCAAACGTTGAGTTAACCATTGATTTAGAACTACAAGAATCGGTCGGCCAAGCGTTCAGCGGCAAAAACGGGGCCGTCGTGGTACTAGATCCCCGATCTGGTGCCGTGTTAGCGATGACAAGTCAGCCAAGTTGGGATCCTTATATGTACCAGAGAGGAATGACGGTTGAGGAGTTTCGATCATTAGTACTAGATCCTCTGCATCCATTCATGGATAAAGCAACTGGGGGTGAATTTGCCCCGGGTTCAACCTACAAAGCCGTAGTCGCATTAGCTGCACTTCAAGAAAAGGTCGTTAACTCGGCAAAATCTTATCTATGTACCGGGTCATTTTCACTGGGCACACAAACATTTGGCTGTCACAAAAAAGAAGGTCACGGATGGGTCAATCTGCGATCAGCACTCATGGAATCCTGTGACGTTTACTTTTACCATGTCGGTATTGAGCTTGGCGTGGATCGAATCGCAAAATACGCCCGCGCGCTTGGCCTTGGCAGCAAACTAGGGCTTGAACTCAACATGGAACGGCCGGGACTTGTTCCGACGGAATCTTGGAAACTTGCTACACATAAAGAGTCGTGGGCAACAGGCGAGACTCCACCCATATCAATCGGCCAAGGCTACAATCTGGTGACTCCTCTGCAAATGGCTAGTCTTTACGCCACTATTGCCAACAAAGGACACATTTGGAAACCCTATCTGATTAAACGAATCTCCAGCTCTGTGGGACAGTTGATCGAAGAGCGCAAACCCCAATTGATTCGTACCACTGACGTCATTTCACCCGAAAATTACGAACTCGTTCGCCAGGGGTTAGAAGCGGTCGTGATGGACGAAGAGGGAACCGGGAAGCGTGCGCGCGTGCCTGGCGTATCAGTTGCGGGCAAGACGGGCTCTGTTCAGGTGGTTAACCTTAAGAAGAATAAAAACCAAACTGATGTATCCATCCTGTGGAAAGAGCATGCCATGTTTGCCAGCTTTGCACCATCGAATGACCCGGAGATTGTGGTCGCTGTCATAAGCGAACACGATGAAAAAGGTGGGGGCGGAGCCTCCGCTGCGCCTGTTGCCGGAAAAATCTTGAATACATATTTTAAATTAAAAAATCGTCGTGCAGGCCTAGCGGTTGGAGCATCGCCCACCGCTGTACCTGAGGTAGCCAAGGATAATCGTTATGAGTGAAGTCACAGATCGCATGAGCGCGGCAGGCACAATGATTAACGAACCAGTGTTACTTGTTCCCGGGCAGGAGATCCGGGAACCGCGGCTCGTATGGTCACGGATTATTATTGGCGTTATGGTCCTTTTGATCGCCATGGGAATGATCAACCTGTACAGCGCCGCAATGGGTACATCTCTATTTTGGTCCCAGTTGAAGAATCTCGTGATCGCAATTCTTGGATTTTCTATTTGCGCATGGTTTATCCCTCCAAAGCATTACAACACATATGCCTACTGGATTTTTGGTATTGTTTGCTTCCTCCTGGTGTTGGTGGATATTATCGGTGGCATCGCCATGGGGGCTCAAAGGTGGCTTAAAATCGGACCTCTTGTGTTTCAACCGTCAGAACTCGCCAAGGTGTCCGTGGCGATGGTTGTCGCCAAGTTTTTCCACACCTCAAGATTATCGAGGCCCTACGATCTACGCGATTTATTTCCCCTTGTTGCCATCATTGGCGTAGCATTTGTGTTGATTTTTGCTCAACCCGACTTTGGAACTGCCGGCGTTTGTGCACTCATTGCCGCATGTCAGCTAGCTTTTGTTCGTATCAATGGCAAAAGCTTAGGTATCGTCATCGCCTCAGTCTTGGTACTGCTTGTGATCGCATGGTTTTTCTTTCTTCACGATTATCAAAAGCTACGGGTATTAAATCTCATCTATCCCGAAATGGATCGCAGCGACACCGGCTATAACGCTTTGCAAAGTTTTATTGCAATAGGCAGTGGAAACTTCCTAGGAAAGGGTTATCTAGAGGGAACACAGACCCAATTGCAGTTCTTGCCTGCCAGACACACAGACTTCATCTTTGCGGTGTTTGCTGAGGAGCATGGTTTTTTAGGGGCCACTATTTTGTTTGCCCTGTTCGCGATTCTCATCTACATGGGACTGGCAATCGCCAAGCAAGGCAAAGACATTTTTTCTGCACTCCTCGCTATTGGCATGACAGGTATCATCTTTGTTTCGTTTATGATTAACACGTCCATGGTTCTTGGCCTATTTCCGGTTGTCGGGGTGCCATTACCGTTTTTCTCCTATGGCGGCACAGCCATGATTATGTTCTGTTCAAGCCTTGGTATCTTAGTCGGCATAGAACGTGATAGTCTCGATTTATTCCGTAAATCAAATCATTTCCCGCTCGGCCGCACAGGGAAAACAAAAAAACAAAGATCAGGCTAAGCCAATACCATGAACATTTGGTACCGACGCATATCATCCCTAGTCATCATTTACATGATTCAGAGAATCTTATTCTTTGGATTCAATTTCCAGGCGTTAGAGACTATCGATTCATCCACCATTGCTTTGGCGTTTGCAGATGGTTTACGTTTCGACGCCTGTATGATCGCTACAATTAACGCACCAATCATGGTGATACACCTAATGCGAGGACTTCAGCTCACGTCCTCATTTTCGCGTTGGACTGATCAAATAGTTAATATTTTGTTTTGCCTCTCCAATCTTCCACTCATAGTTTTTGGAATCGTTGACAGCAAGCTATTCTCATTCACGGGGCGCCGCATCACACCTGAAATCTTCAGTATCGCAAACGATATCCAGGCCCAGTCTGTCGGTATCATGCTGCAGTTTTGGTGGATCACGCTCCCAAGTGTGGTCTTGATGCTTTGGTTCATATGGTGGAACTGGCAGACCGACCACTCTGTAAGGGCCTATAGCCCTGCTATCCTGAAAAGGTATATTCCAGTCACCATTATAGGTCTATCGTCCGCCTTTCTTCTCATCCGTGGCGGCTGGCAAACAAAACCCCTGGCCCCAGCCCATGCCTACCATTGGCAGCCGGTTCCACTTGCTAATATGGTTTTAAATTCAAGCATGACCCTCTTACGCACCCCCGAATCATCATCCATACGCCGCTACCAAGACGTCTCTAGTGATGAGGAGCTTCGAGACATTCTTCATCCCAACCTCCAACACAAACAACCATCAACAATCGCCAAGGGAAAAAACGTCGTCATCTTGATCGTTGAAAGCCTAGCAACTGAGTATGTGGGGTTTTTAAATCAAGGCCGTGGTTTCACCCCATTTATTGATAGTCTCGCTAAAACATCGATTGTGTTTGAAGATTCGTTTGCCAGCGGCCGGCGCAGTATCGACGCCATGCCAGCAATTTTTGCAGGGATACCAGCATGGCGTGATCAACCTTTTGTTACGTCTCCCTATGCATCAAACGAGATTGAACCTCTACCACGGGCTTTAGGTGAACTTGGCTACAAAACAATGTTCTTTCACGGCGCTTCTAATGGAAGTATGCATTTTGACGTGTTTGCAAGTCTTTCGGGTTTTGATGACTATATTGGGCTAAACGAGTACCCGACGCAACCTGGCGATCACGACGGCCAATGGGGTATCTTTGATGAGCCTTTTTTACAATACGCTGTTGAAAGACTGTCAACCGTCACCACTCCGTTTTTTTGTGGAATATTCACCCTAACCTCTCACAATCCATTTAAAATCCCAGAAAAATACAACAACCGATTCCCAAAAGGAACTTTACCCATTCATGAAGCCATAGGTTACGCGGACTACGCGGTTGCTCAGTTTTTCAAGTCGGCATCTTCAAAACCCTGGTTTAAAAACACAATCTTTATCATTACCGGCGATCACACATCTTTATCTGATAACTCTGCCTATGATCACGTCGTGGGACGATTTCGTGTCCCAATTATCTTTCACGATCCCTCGGGAACTCTTCCCCTGGATCAGGCAGGTAAAATAGCAACTCATATTGATCTAAAGCCCACGATCATGGATCTCTTAGGCGTGGAGAGTTCCAAGTTTGGACTGTTTGGCGGGCCGCTGTTTCGTGACGATTGGCAAGGGAGATTCATACAGAGCAACGCTGATCGGTGGTACTATAGAGATAACCTGGTCCAAGTCACATTGGATACGGATGAGCAAGCATCAGCCTATGACCTTAGAGATACTAATCTAGGGCAACCGAAACATTTGTCGCCTGAACAACTTAAGCAGGTACGCTTGCTTAAGGCAGCACGCCAGTATTTCTACAATGGACTTCTTGACAATTCCTGGTACCAAAAAAAAACCAATGGTTCCGTTGAATGATATTATTTTTTGAGCTAATCAGTGGCACCGGTGAAAAAGAATGCTACTTGTGATCCTTTAACCGACCACCGACACGGGAGTATATTGTAGCGAACGCTAAAAGCAAAAACGCAACTGCAGAGATACGTATGGCCAAATGCTCCGAAAACACCTCCGACAAGTAACCAATAAGCAAAGATCCAAGGGGCAAAAGACCGAAAAAAGTCAGACTAAAAATACTGGAAACCCTACCCCGAAGTTGATCTTTCACCTCCGCATGAAGGATAGAGTTCGAAAGATTCATAATCATAATTTGACAGGTTCCAATGATCGCCACAAAGATCATCGACCATGGTAAACCGCCTGCTACAGAAAAGCCCACCAGAGCCAATGGCAGTAAGGTCGCTCCAAAGGTGATCACGCGACCACGGGCTAATGTTGCAGAAAAATATGCAACAGCAATCGCCCCAAACACCGCCCCCACGCCCCGTCCTGCCTGAAGATATCCTGCAACCCTAGCGTCACCCTGCAGGTACTCCGTTGCCCACGCTGGAAAAATCGTCACGACAGATATTCCAAAAAGACTAGTTGCCGCTGACATTAAAACTAGAGATCGAATGATCGCGTGGGCCTTCACGTAGCCAATTCCTTCACGCAGCTGTTCCCACAAGGATCCACGGACCTGGCCATCAGATTTCTTTGTCAACCTCAAGCGCAGGATTGCATAGATCACCGCAATAAAGGAGAGGCCATTTATCAAGAAACACCATACAGGGCCATAAACCACATAGATGATCCCCGCTAAGGCAGGACCCAGCGTGGAGCCTGTATTGAACAGCGCGGCATTCAGAGCAAGAGCATTGGTCAAATCCTTCCGATCAACCAAATCATTGGCAATGGATTGCCTTGCGGGAACATCAAAGCTATTTGCGATACCAAGAAGAAGTGAAAACAACAACAGATGCCAAGGCTGAAGCCAATTTAAATACGTTAAACCAGCCAATAACAGAGCCAAAACCATCATGACCGTCTGGCTCAGCAAGAGGATCATACGTTTAGAACCACGGTCAACCGCAGCGCCAGCAAATAGCATAAAGAACCAAGCCGGCACGCCGTTAGCAAAGGCCAACCAACCAAGAAACGCAGGGGATTTTGTCAATTCGAAGGCCAGATAAGCCTGGGCCGTGGTCTGCATCCAGGTGCCAACCAGCGATATCATCTGGCCAAAAAACCACAGGCGGTAATTGGGGTATCTCAAAGAAGCGAATGCGCGATTCAAGGCTGTTCCAGTCTGTTTGATTGGGAGCCCAAATCATACATGTGCTTGGATCGATCCACAACAAACAATCCACAGCCCTTCATCGAAGGCTGTGGATTGGTGACTTTAACAGCGTAAGATTTCTTTGTCTCAATTCACTCCGGATTACTTAGGGGTAACAGTTGTTCCCATAGTCTTCGTCAATCGCGGCATCTTCTGCTCGGGGATGGTACCGTTCAAGCTCACGAGGAGGTTGTAGATGTCGTCGACTTCGTTCTTCGCGAGATCTTTGTTGAGCTGAGTTTTAGCCATGACCTGAATAGCTTCCTGGAGGGTTTGCACTTTACCGTTATGGAAGTAAGGAGCCGTCACCGCAACGTTACGCAGGGTTGGAACACGGAACATGTGAAGGTCAGCATCTTGCTTTGTTACTGACTTTCGCCCTTCATCTGCCATTAGGTCATATTTTTTAACATAGTCGTTCTCAGCGAACACGGGAAAGCGTTGGAAAAACCCTGTACCAACTGGTAGGGCTGGGCCAGCAAATGCAGGACCAGAATGGCAGCTCGTGCAACCGATTTCATTCATCTTCGAAAAGCCACGCTTTGCCGAGGCCGTCAGCGCCGTGTTATCACCTTTCGCCCATCGGTCAAAAGGACTGTTCGGCGTAATCAGAGTACGTTCGTAAGCGGCAATGGCCTTTCCAAAATTCTTAATAGTCAAAGAATCTTTGGCGCCGAATGCTTTATCAAAGAGCTCTTCATAGCCATCAATCTGCTTTAGTCGTTGAACAACGGCATCATGATCAGGCATCGCCATTTCGATCGGGTTTGTGATCGGACCGAGTGCTTGATCCTCGAGAGTTGCCATACGCCCATCCCACATCAATGCAGAATAAAACGCAGAGTTAAATACCGTTGGGGCACCGCGTCCGCCGAGCTGACCACCGACACCCGCAGAAACGGGGCGATTATCTGTACCTGAGGACATCACGTTGTGACAGCTGTTACAAGAGACCGTTCCGTCTTTAGAGATCCGTGGATCAAAAAAGAGCTGTTTACCAAGTTCAATCTTATGAGCATTAGCAATATTGTCTTTAGGCTCTGGAGCCTTCAATGGCAAAATAAATGGTTGTGCCATCTTCTGCTCTGGCGTCAACGCCTTGGCCCAAACCGGCAACGAACCGGCAAAACCTACTGCTACGGCCAAAAACTTGAACCCTTTAAACATAACCCATCTCCTTTTTAATTGTCGGCCCATCATCCTATGACCCAAACGTTTCCGAGGTCACTTATCATGTAATCACTCGACTCTGCAGCAAGCAACACTATTGTCAACGATCTCAGATATTTAAAAGTCAAATTGACACCTCGCCG